>CAYQYP010000566.1:0-2847 GCA_964421755.1 uncultured Acidobacteriota bacterium | reverse complement strand
ATGAAGCAAGTGTCCGTCATTGTTGGCCACTTCGATTTCCTCGGGGCCCAGGAAACGAGCCGTCCCGTGGATGAGAGTAATGTTCTTCGTCGTTTCCAACGACCGACGGACGCCACTTCGAAACGTCTCTACGACTTCTTGCTTTCGCTCGACCACCCGGCCGAGATTGACGGATTCAGTCCCGCAGCCGACGCCGTAATCTGCCCCGCGCCTTGCCAGGTAGGCTACTCTTGCACTAGCCACCATGGTCTTCGTCGGCGTGCAACCCCGATTGACGCAAGAGCCGCCAACATGACTGCGCTCGATGACAGCCGTCTTCCAACCCGCCTGTCCCAACGCCACCGCGAGAGGCTTCCCTCCTTGTCCGGTCCCGATGACAATCGCGTCGTATCTTTGCGGATGAGATCGTGCGGCCATGATTACCTCCTAGGCGGTTGCGAATTACGGCGCAACGGCATCCGCAGACACTCAGGCCTCGTTTGCCGACGCGGTGAACGTCGCCGCATTCTTCCTGACGAACTCCTGCACGCTCAGCGGCCCTTGCCCCGTTAGCGCGAGCACGTCGTCCGACATCCGGTCGTAGCGCCCCGCACGGTGCAGATCGGCCATCGTCGCGAGGTGGTTCACCAGGTGAACCGGCAAGCCGCGCTCAAGCAACCCGTCGCGCCACGGCTCGACCGGGATGTCCTGAAAGGTGATCGTGCGGCCAAGCGCCTTCGAATACTCCTGTGCATAGAAATGCACGTTCTCGGACTGCGGACCGGTCAGGTGATAGATCTTGCCGATGTGCGGCTGCGGATTGGCGAGCAGCGCGGCGACCACACGTGCAACGTCTTCCACTGCGACCGGCGAAGTCTTGCCCTCGCCGAACGGCAGTCGGATCTGATTTGATTCCCTGACCGAATCCGGGGTGAAAATCAGGAAGAAGCCTTCGAGAAGCACTGTCGGCCGGACGTGCACGACCGGCAGACCGGACCAGTTCAGCGCCTGCTCGGCGAGCCAGTGCAGCTTGTGCTGCGGGCTCGCGGTGGTTTCGGTAATGCTCATCTGTGAGAGGGTCATCTGCGACATATTGATGAACGCCTTCAGGCCGTGATGCCTCGCCACCGCCGCCGCATTGACAGTCGCGGCCAGATAGGCATCCGAAACCGACATGCCGAAGTACATCGTCTCGCAGCCGGCAATCACCCGATGCATCGAATCGAGATCGAGCAGATCGCCGACCACAACCTCCGCACCCATGTCGCGCAATGCCTGTGCGCGCTCGTCTTCATTTCGCACCATCGCACGCACCGCTTTGCCTTGCTTCAACAGCAGTTTGGTGACCGTGCGCCCTACCCCGCCGACGCGGCCCGCCGCGCCGGTGATGAGAATGGGACTTGCCATGTTTTTTCCTCCCATGCGTTCACCTGGATTCCCGGAGGGGCGGAAAAGCGGCTCTCCGGGAACGGCGTCATCGGGAAAGAACGTGAAGAACCTCCTCCATGTAGCGGTCGGCGGCGGCTGCTGCCTCCTCCGGACTGCTGCCGTTCTCACGCGCGCTCAGGTAGGGGGCATACCAGTCCCACCAGTGGTGCTCGGCGTGCGTCTTCTCGTAGCGGTCGTGGTGCTCCGCTGTCTCACGGAGGAGATCTGCAAGGCTCCCGACATCGGCAGTTTGTTCTCGGGTCAAGTTCCACTCGCGGCCGGGAAGCCGCGTCTTGACCTCCTGCAGCAGCCAGACGTTCCCGTCCGGATCCTGAAACGAGGCAAACGAGAAGTAGGAACGGTTTTGCGGGTCGCGCCCGCCGACGCGCGGTTTCTTCCCGGTGATATTGAAAGGGCCGCCGGCGTAGTGGAAGACTTCGCTGACCTTCACCCCGCGGGCGATCAGGTCGTCGCGGGCGGCGTCGAGGTCGTCCACGGCGAGAACCAGGCTGTCGGCCAGGCCGGGCTCAGCCGACCTGATTCCCTTGCCGAAGATGATCGAGGTTTCCGAGTTGTGCGGCGTCATCTGTATGCCGCGGAAGTCGTCGCCCGCCCTGAAGTCGCCGTCGAATCTCCAGCCGAGATTCTCGTAAAAGGCCTTTGCGCGGTCGATATCTGAAACGCCGATCATCACGACTTCCAGCTTCATGTCGACCGGTTCGGCTTTTGCGGTTTTTTTAGTTTCCATAACTCTCCTCCTATGGATATTTGAACCGCTGTTGAAAAGCACTTCAACGTGGCATCCTTCTTGTTCTCGGGAAGTCGGAATGGTCTTCGCCGGGCTTTGCCGGTCAACGCCTTCACCGAGTACAAACGACAAGGGTTTGGCTCCCCGCTTCGTTAGTCTTCCCAAACACTGGGCTCACCTGGTGACTTCGCTGACCAGCATGACGGCTGCGAAGCCCAAGGCGGCGAGAAGGCCGGAATAGCGGGGTCCATTGTGGAACGCCTACGGGACGACGGTTCCGCCGCCATCGCGATGAGCGCCCCGGCTCCAAATGCCTTGAGGATTGCCGTCAGGTCAGGGGCAAGATAACTGAGCAAGTAAAACGCAAGAGCCGTCATCGCCGCAGTACCGAGCGCAACACTGCTCCATCCTGCCGCTTGCATTCCCCGCAGCGCTTGCGATCTTTGGCGGTCGCGAGAGCTGCGTTCGCGATGCTGAGAGCATTTCGCCTGAGCGGGTGGAATCGCGAATCGGCGCTCACCCCTTCTTTGCAACCGCATCCGTGCGGATCGGCAGCCTCCAGTTTGGCCGGACGAAATGGCAGGTGTAGCCGCCGGGATATCGTTCGAGGTAGTCCTGATGCCCGGGTTCGGCCTCCCAGAAGTCGCTTGCTGGAACAACTTCAGTAACAACCTTTCCTGGCCACAGGCCTG
>CAYQYP010000565.1:0-11920 GCA_964421755.1 uncultured Acidobacteriota bacterium | reverse complement strand
AAAAAGGCAAATGTCCGAAGTGGAAGTCGGACCTACGTCCGGCGGACGTGGAAATGGAGGACTTTTCCCGAGCTGGTCGCAAACGGCTGTCGTCGCTCGACCTTCAAGAGCTTCGACTCGCGCCACATGGTTTGCATCAGGTGGTCGACCGGGGATTTCTCTCCGAGTCCGGTGAGGAATGCGTCGGCAACGTCGTCCAGGTTACTGACCGCTACCCTGGGATCCACGAGAAGCCGCAAGACTGCGGCGCCGTCGTCGCCCTCTTCTTCGCATAGCTGGTAGTTGCCCGGGGCCCCGCCGAAACGGCCGGGAAGTACTTCCTCGAGGACCCGGACGACGTCCGTCCCGTGAAACGTCATCCCGCCCCCGGTCAGCTTTTCGAAGCTGGATATTGTGTGCAGGTGCTGCCTCCAGCCATACGCCTGGAGAGGGCATCCGCAGTCCCGGGTTTCGAGTATTGCCTGATCGCCCATAGAGGCGTTGATGAAGACAAAAGGAGCGCGCGGATGCAACGACGTGATCAGAAGTGCGCCGGGAGGTAATCCGTGGTTCCCTCCTGTTTGAACCTGGACAAGGGCCTGAAGGTCCGAAACCAAGTGAACGTCGTCCGGGTGGTCAGGGGACAGGCAACCGTAGCCAATCGGCCCGCACTCAACGCTGCCATAGCGCGGCATCGCGTGAATTCCGGCCTTTCGGATCGAGGCAAGGCGAGCATGAGTTATCGGCTCACCCGAGACGGTCGCCTGGGCACCTTCGAGACAGACGCCGGAGGTTGCCGCCTCCTGAGCAAGAGCGACGGCGGAGCTGGGAAACGTGAACAGATGGGGCGTCTTCCCCGCTCGAAGCGTTTGTTCCATCCAGCGAATGATCGGCTGCGCGTCGGTCAAAGGCGCGTGCCGAGGGGCAGGGAGCGGAACTCCGGCGATCCAGCTGCCCAGTCGCATAGCCCTGGTGCTCCACCTGTAAAGCGGGTGCAAACCGGGAGCGTCAGGAGCTACCTGCGAAAACCACGCCGCCGGAGGGTCGCCAAACCCGGCGTACTTGCAGAGTCGGAAGCGAGATCCGCCTCCCGGCACTTCCCATGTTGCCTTGATCCAGGACAAGCCCCCCCGGGCGTTGAGGGTCAACATGCAGTCGACGGCGCAGCCTCGAATGAACTCCATGTCGAAAAGCACCGCTGTTCCATGGCTCCGACTGCCGCCGCTCGACGCCGCGACGTGACACGCAGACAACGGATTGCGGAGAACCGCGGGACTCGCTTCGACGGAAAGCCCGGGACGCTCGACTCGCCGGCGCCCTTTTACCTCATCCACCGTGAGGTACACACCGTTGCTGAACAGCATCGCCAGCGTGTTCTCGAGACCCTCAAGGCGCACGGCTTTCTGCAGATCTCCGAAACTGCATCCCGCTGCCTGAAATAGCGGCAAGTACGGACTCGCAGGATTCCGAAAGACGACCGTTTCGACGGTTTGCAGAAAAGTCCGCTCGCGAGCCGAACGCCGGTCATGCAGAATCGCTCGTGCCTGCTCGACGTCGAGAGGACTTCGCAGATAAGGCGGAAGGGCCAAAAGGAACCTGGCGCCCGAGCGGATGTTCGTCGCGTGGGCCCATGTCTCTTTTCCTCGATCCACCGGCTCTCCCTTAGTCGCACCCGGCAAGCAGGGCAGACGCACGCGAAGTATTGAATATACCGCAGACACAAGGCCGAGCCAGTTCCGCAGCTGCCGCCTCAGGAGTCTTAAGACCGGACCGAACCTCGCTCAAAAGCTTTTCGACAAGCCGCGGGCTCACGAGTGAATGCCCGCACATGCTTGTGATTGCCAACCGGTCAGCGGGTGGAAGACGATCCTTGCGGCCCCAGATCCCCAGCGAATGCTCGGTGGTGTGCGGAGCACGATGCAGGCGCCGCAGGCACATTTGCCGGACATCCTCCGTGTCTCCGGTGACGACAACCGAAAGGCCTAAATCGGCGCGGGCCAGCTCCGCGACGAAAGCTTCCACGGACGGCAGGCCATCGAACGCCGCGTGAACGATCGACGTGTCCTCAACCCGGGCCAGGATCTCCTCAAGCGCATACTCGAATCGACTACCCGACTTCATGTCGCCCAGGTTGACCGGGTGAAACTGCTCGGCCAAGCGGAGAAAAACCCGGAGCTTGTCGGCGGACCCTAATTCATTTAACCCTTTTGCAGACATCGCAAGGACCACGAAGTCACGGTCGAGGTATTCACCCTGCCGATGGAGTGTATGTGTCATTGAACTACCCGCGGGACCGCTTCCCCAACCCAATATTGGTCTTTCCGTGAAGTGAGACCGATCTGCTCAGGCAAGCCGCGTAACCACGCCGTTCTCCGTCCTGCCTGGCCGGTTGCTTTCCCGCCTCTCCACTTGGGACGATTATCCCCACACTGAAAACGGTGTCGATTCGGGACTGGACTTCCTCAAGCCGCTCCAGAGCTTCAGCCAAACGCGACTCCGGGACATCACAGCTGACGATGGCGGAAAGAACCTTCTCCTCCAGGATGTCCGGGCGGAAAGTCCCGGTCGCGACATCGGACATCAAAGGGATTAAGGGGGAACTGGCGTCGACGGCAAGACCACTCGCCGCCAGGTGGCGTGTGACGATTTCGACCTGACGAAAGCGGGTCCCCAGAATCGGCCGCCCGATTTCGATGATAATTCCGACGACACCGGGCGGGTATCGGCCGGTTACATCATTGGTCTTCATCTCCTCCATGCCGCGGCCCGGAACCCGGGTGCTCGCATGGACGGATACCGGATTGGAAAAGAGGTGCCGCAGAGTCCGCGGCCAGGTTAACTCGTCCTGGAACAGCGCGCCGGAGGGACAGACAGCCGACCGAAGACAAACGCCGCACTCGACGCATTCGTCGTAATCGATCGCGCTGACGCCCTCAGGTGTCATCTCAATCGCCCCGACAGGGCAAAAAGGGATGCACTTGCCGCACGCCCGGCACGTCCTCGAATCGATTCTCATCGTTCAGTTCCGATTGCACGCCGCTGGGATTCACGGACCGGCGTGGCCAAGTGGGAAGTATATTCAGGCGAGGAGCTTACGCATAGAGCAAAGGTGGGCCGTTTTGCGTTGGTCCGACTTCCAAGTCGGACACGCGCTGGGTCGAGGGGCTTTTTGCCACGACCGCAAATCGCACGCAGAACCCGCTTATTTCGCTGAAAAGCGCTGCGAGGGTGGTGCATAAGCGTCGGAGAAGTGCGTTCGGCCCACAGGTATTGACGGACTTGTTATGGGCGGATGTCGTGCGGAGGGCGAGATCGAATGGAGCCGCGCACGAGAGCGAACGCGTAGTGAGCGAGAGTAAGCGGACCACCAATCATTCGCTAAGTCGATACATTTAAACACGAAGCAGTGGAGCGAGTCAGGTGGTCCGCTTACTCTCGCTCGCTTCGCTCGCTGTCGTGCGCGGCTCCGAAAAGGCGGACTGCGAACGTCCGCTCCTCTCAGAACGTCCTCGAGTATCCGACCAGGATCAGGTAATCCGCGAAAGCCGCGTCTCCATGAGTTCCCCGCTCGATATCCGAGACACTGCGCGTCCGGTTGCGATAGACGGCAATCGGGACGCTGACCGACCAGAGATCCCCTCCCCGTGAGTACGTCGCCCCCGGGCCTACTGAGACGGCATAGCCTGGACGTCGAAATCCACTTGATCCGCCGATGATATCCCGTGCCGGAACACCCTCAATTCGTCCGGTGGCGGTGACCGCCAGTCCGATCGGTTTAGGTAACGCGTAGGCGGCTCCCGCCTGGAAGAGGTACTGGTCAGACACTGAATAAATCGTGCCCGGCCGGGAGTATCCGGGGTAACCGGGTGGCCGCGACAGTTCATTCCAACCGGTGGGTGTGTGCGTGTTCTTAGGATTGAACAACCAGGCGCCGGTTGAAAACAGGGTGAACCGATGGATGGACTTGTAGGCCGAGTAGTCGAGGGAGAATCCGGTTCCAGAGTCGCCCTGTTGGATGGACTGGTCCACGACGACGGTGCTGTCGCCCACCCGATCCGTCACATTCGGGTTGCCGGTCGGCAACTTGACGGAGAACCCCACCTGAATGTTTTGACGAGACTCAGAGGGTGGTCGGAGGATCCAGAATTTCGCGCCGACCGACATGTCCCCGATGCCGCTGCTTTCGGTGACCGTTCCCGGGCCGTGAGAGATCCGGTCGACGGTCATGATCGGGGCACCGGCGTTCACGCTCCAGCGCGGCGAAACCTGGTAGTTCACCCCGACGTCGAACTGATGAAGCTTGTTTTCAACCTCGGTGCCTTCTTCAATTCGGTTCGCTTCTTCGTGGTCACCGCGAAAATGCCGGAACGACCTCTGCCAGCGATAACCGACGAACACCTGCCACCGAGATTCGGGCGAGATAGTCCTGAAAACCGGGGTGCCCAGCCCGTTCTCTCCAGAAACGTGTCCTGCACTGCATATGGCGCCAATCACGGGCGCACCTTGGCGTGCGGCCACTCAACCCTGACCGAAAGCGGAACGGAAACCGCCGGCTGCAACCAGCAAACCCGCCGCCGCAAGGAACAATCCTGAGTTACGCATTTGATCTCTCCGTCGCCCCATGGCTGTTGAAGGATGGGAAGTTTAGACATGCCGAAGCATCCGCCGTGCCAAACGGGGCAAAAAGGAAAGGGAAGAATTGCCGTATAAGTGAATAGGCGGCTCTTTATTGATTCCCAGAGCAGATCCAGTCCTCCTGAAGGCGCTGATTCTCGTGTGTTTCTCCGTAATCTCTATGAACTGCCGCGTAGTTTCTATGGGCGTTTTTGAAAATGATCAAAATGATCAAGGAGCTAACGGCAATTTTGAGCGGGCCATAAGACAAGCGTTGAATAGTCGCTCCTCGTTCTGATAAGTATCGTGGGAACGTATGGCTCGATCGTCCAAGGAGGGGAGTGTGACTGGACACCTGGACCGGCGTGTTTTCCTGAAGGGGCTCGGCTCGGCCTCGGTGGCCGCCGCGGTAGCCCCGCTGCTTCTCGCCCGCAGTCAACAGCCAAACCTGCTGTTCATCGCTATCGACGATCTGAACGACTGGGTCGGCTGCCTGGGCGGTCATCCCGACGTAAAGACGCCCCACTTGGATCGCTTCGCCGCGGGTGGCGTGCTCTTTTCCAACGCCCATTGCCCGGCTCCGCTCTGCAACCCCTCTCGCGCCGCCCTGATGACTGGAGTTCGCCCGTCGACTTCGGGGCTCTACACCAACGAGCAGGACTGGAGGGAAAACCGGCGGCTCAGAGAAGCGATCACGATGCCGCAGTACTTCAGGTCTCACGGCTATCGGACACTCACGAGCGGCAAGATCTTTCACAACAGATTCGCCCACGCTGCCTCATGGGATGAATCCTGGCCGTCGGCAACGGACCCGGTGCCGCGCGGGCCGAAGTCACCGGACAAGCCGTTCAACGGCATCCCCAAGGCGGCGCACTTCGACTGGGGGCCACTTGATGTCTCCAACGAAGAGATGGGTGACTGGCAGGTTGCGGACTGGACGATACAACAACTCAAGAAGAAGCACGACAAACCCTTTTTCCTGGCTTGCGGGTTCACGAGGCCTCACCTCCCCTGGTACGTCCCCCGGCGTTACTTCGACATGTATCCGCTCGACCGGGTAACACTGCCGACCGTCAACGAGGATGACTTGGATGACATCCCGCCGATCGGCCGGAAGATCGCCAAACAGAACAGGGACCACGAAAACGTCCTGCAATATGGACAGTGGCGAAAGGCAGTTCAGGGCTATCTGGCCTCGATAACCTTCGTGGACGAGTGCGTCGGCCGGGTTTTGGACGGGCTTGAGAAAAGCGAACACCGTGACAACACGATTGTCGTGCTCTGGTCCGACCACGGCTGGCACCTGGGTGAGAAACTGCACTGGCGGAAATTCTCGTTGTGGGAGGAAGCAACTCGAAACATCCTGGCTTTCCAAGCTCCGGGAACGCTACCCCCTGGGAAAACATGCACAAGACCGGTCAACCTCCAGGACATGTATCCGACCCTGATCAG
This sequence comes from uncultured Acidobacteriota bacterium, assembly GCA_964421755.1. GTDB lineage: Bacteria > Acidobacteriota > UBA6911 > RPQK01 > RPQK01 > CAVUUN01. The sequence continues at coordinate 5,875 of CAYQYP010000565.1, read as the reverse complement.
TCTTTGTGGATTGCCCGCCCGCCAGCTGGAGGCATACGACCTGACGCCGCTTCTCAGGCAACCCGATGCGGAGTGGAAGCGACCGACGTTGACGACTTTCCGACGGGGCAACCATTCGGTCCGTTCCGAGCACTGGCGGTATATCCGCTATTCAGACGGGACCGAGGAGCTTTATGACCACCGTTCTGACCCGATGGAATGGACGAACGTCGCCGCAGATCCGCGTTTTCGCTCCACCCGCGACGAGCTGGCGGGGTGGCTGCCGAAAACCAACGCGGCCAATGATCCGGCGGGGAACGCGGATAGTAGTAGCGACGATGATTGAAAGGACACGGACTGTCCGTGTCCCTAAAACCCGTGTTCCAGGCCGATGATCATCCGACGACCGTAGTCCGGGTATCCCACTACGGTGGAGTAGGCTCTGTCCGCAATGTTCTTCACTTCCGCGTAGATACGCGTCTGCTTGTCGGCACCGAGGCGTCGCCCTAGGATCAGGTCCACGGTCTGAAAACCGCCGAGCGGCTGCGGGACGGCCGGTTCCGCAAAGCGACGGCTTTCATACGAAGAGATGAATTTCCAGAACACGTTGAGCTCGTAACTCCATCGGGAGGCTGAAATTCCCCCGCCGGCGATGGCATTGGGCACCTCGTCGTCCGACCGCATCATGTCTGCGGTTTCAATCCTCGCGGTCAGAACGGTGAAGTTCATAAACAGTTGGAACAGGCCCTGGAAGCGACGCGAACGGAGATCGAGCTCGATACCCCTGGAGTCCTGGTCACGGTTTTCGTATAGCTCCATGAGGCGCCCGTTCACCGTTTGGGTGGCCCCGCTCAGATTGATTCCGTTGCTTCTTCGCACGAAGAATCCAGAAAGCGTCCCGGTTCCGAACCGGCGATCGGACAGCCGGAAGCCGAGGTCCGCCATCAGGCGCCCTTCCTTCCTTGGAGGCGCGAGTTCCGCACTCAGCGTGCCGCGTCGCGGTTCAAGCGTGCCGCCGACCAGGTTGCCATGCACGGAAAAGTTATCGCTGAAGTAGTAAGCGCCGCCCAGGCTGCCTGACAGCACCGGGGGCTCCCATTCGTTAACGACGGAGGGGACGTTTCGATACGGACCAGCGTTTTCCTCGATGCTGAACGCCCCGTATTCGTTTACGTAGGTTCTCTGATAGCGGATAGCGGTATCGAACACAAAAGCACCCAGCCGATGCTCATCGGCTACGGCAAGCGAATATGTTTCCAGGTCAGAACGCCGGCCCGAGTAGAACCTCTTGCCGTAAGGAGCGACCCACTGGTTGAAGTTGATCCCCACCCGCAGCACATTGTTGTCACTCAGGGCGACGGACTGGATGGCGTTGGCCGTCAGCTCGCGGTCCCAGTCGCGGGTCGCAGTCGTTCCGGTCGCCGTTTCGGCCAGGGCCGTATTATGCCGGTCGCTGTAACCCAGAACCACTTGGGTCGACATGCGTTCGTTCGGCCGGTACAGGGCGTTGACTGTCCCGAAGCTCGACTGGATGGGATCGAACGACTCCACTGCCGTCTGAAGTCTGCGGGTTGCAGGAGGCAGAGCCTGGACCATTCCCCGCCTGCCGCCGATGTGGAACAGATGAGTCCTGACCGACAGCGAGTCAGATCCGCTCCAGCTCAGGCCCGCATAGTAACTGGTTAACCTCTCTTCTCCCTGGCGCTCCTCCGGGCCGTCGGTGCGGTAGCCGTCTACAGCCAGACCGTACGAGAAGTCACCGAATAGGCCCCCATGGGAAACGCGCGCATTGGCCGTCCCGAGGCTGCCGTACTCGATCTGGACGTCTGTCTCGCGCCGTTCGTAGCGCCTCGGGACGACGTTGATCACCCCGATCAGTCCGGCGTTTCCGGCCAGCATGGCGCCCCCGGAGCGCATCACTTCAATCCGTTCGATGGACGCGGCAGACAAGAAATAGGGGACTTCGTGAAACTCCCTGAACAGGGCGCCGTCGACGGCGTATTCCGGGTACGGGTACTTCTGGCCGCGCAGCGAGACGAACTGCTTGACCTTTCGCCCTCGGGATTCGATCCAGGCGCCCGGCGCGAACTCGAGCGCATCAACGAGCGTCTGCGCGCCTTGCTTTTGGATATCGGACCTTTCGATCGTCGTCGTGGACAGCTCCAGGCCGGCCGATTCCCGGCGCGGTGCGTCGAGGAGCTCCGGAGGTGTTCGGCCCGCCGCGGGCTTCCGGAACTCGATCCAAATCCCGTAATTGACATCGCCGCGGTGTTCGGGCCGGGGGATGCGAATCCGATAGTCCTCGATCTTGAGAACCCGCATTATCTTGCCGAGCTCTGCCGCCGTTTCGTCAACGTCGTAGACCGGCTCTTTACCGTTTCGTCGCTGCCTGTCCCTCACCTGGCGCGCCACTTCGACCGGGACGTTTTCCGAGAACCCGCGCCCGATAAATGCAATGCCGCCAGGTTTGAGGACCCGGTACACTTCGCCAAAGGCTTTGCGCTTGTCTTTCCAGAACGGGAAAGAACCGCGGGAAACGATGATGTCGGCGAAACCATCGTGAAAAGGAAGATCGTGGGCGTCGGCCAGCATTGCGCTGACCCTTCCCTGGAAGCCCGCATCCTTCGCCCTCTGGAGAAAACCCGCAAACCCACGGGGATCAATGTCGGCGTTGACCCAGTGCATCCATCGGGTCCTCTTGCACAGCTCGATGATCAGATCGCCCGGCCCGCTGCCGACGTCGATGCCGGTCCCTCGCTTCTCGTGCAGGTCAAAATCGGTGACGATCTGCTCTGCAAGCGGGGCATAGACCGGCGCCAGCACCTTGCTGATCGTCTCTTGACCGCCTGTGTCCTGCGCGACGACGGGAGAGAGAGCAAGCAGAAGAAGGACCCACGCGAGGAGGAGACGTTGCCACCGAAGAGAGCGACGGCCTTCTGGAGCGCGGACGTCCCGTCCGCACTGGGTTCGCGGGCATCCTGCCCGCCCGCCGGGCATCTTGCCCGGCGTTCTCGGAGCTTGCAGCAGATCGAACAACATCAGCGGCGGGCAGGATGCCCGCCGGGCGGACGGGACGTCCGCGATCCCAGTGCGGACAAGATGTCCGCGCTCCAGAAGGCCGGATGTCCGTGCTCGATGGGCGACGAGCATGCGCGGTCCGGAAGGCCGACTCCGCCCCCCGCCGCACTCCAAAGGGAGGCCGGGCATGCATATGAATTCCATAAAACTAATCTTCGAGAACAACCTCAATGCCGCACAGGAGCGGCGGAGCGGTGGGGGCAGTGAGCGACGATGGCAGACACTCGACGGTGAGCACGCCCTCCACAGGGATCTCGGTGAAGGTCTTCACGACCGGGGTATCAACCCCTCCCGCTTCCTTTGCGATGTCAAAATGTTGCAGGACCTCGCGCCCCTGCAGGCGGACATTGAAGATCCGCTCGCCGGGCTTCCTGTTTTCCAACTCTGCAAAGTGAAGTTTGACGGTATACGACCCTTCGTCAGCCGGCTCGGACAAGGTAATGTCCAGTTTAAGGGGCCCGGCAAATCCGGAAGCCGCCACCCATTCCTGCCCGTTCGATGACAGGCTGAGCGAGTGCCTGCGAATGGCGCGGGTCTTGGCCGTGTTGGACCGAATCGGGATGTCGGGCGATTTCCCCCCAAGGCTGGGAAAATCGAGCCAGAGGGTACCGTCCGGGGCCACGCGATCACCGGGAGCATTCAGGTTGATGCCGATCCTCTCGACGGGCTTGCCGTTCCAAACAAAGTCGTTCGTCGTCCAGTACTCGAGCTCGGGCATGTAGATCAAGGCGAGAGACGTCTGGTTCTGGTAAGAGCATTGGCAGGTTCGGGTGTAATCCGGCGCATTTAAAACCCCGCCCGCGGCGATCAGGTTGGAAGTACAGCCCGATTTGAACCCACCCAGATTGCCAGTCCCGCCATCCGAGAGCAGATCGTAGAACCCGGCAGCGGCGGAACGAAAGGACAAGAGGTGCTCGCTGGCGACGTTGTAGTTGCAGCCGTAGGTGCGAGAGTAGCTCCACAGCATATCTTCCCCGGTCACCGGGTCGACGCGCAGCCGGCGTTCCCCGGTGGCCAGACTGTGGGCGGCCCGATCCGTGATGATCTCGTCACCGTGCAGGATTGGCGGATTGGCGTATTTGATCTCCCGGTCCCACACCAGTTTCCCGCTCGACGCCACGTAAACGGCCATCCGCTCGCCAGTTTCATCCGTGAGCATGTCACGCGACGGCCGGGTTGCCTGCAGCAGGCGGTCATGCTCGCGCGAGTAACTAAGCCAGCTGCCGAAGATGTTCCGATTCTGTTCCCAAAGGACTCGCCCGGTTTCGAGGTCGAGGGCCATCAGACGATAGTCGGTTGGGGCGTCCTGGCCGCGGCGGCGCAAGCGCTTTTCGAGCGCAGGCGGAAGTTTGTCGAGGCAGAACAGAACCTCGTCGCTGGCCGCGATCGCGTTGTGAATGAACCCGTAGCGTGCCTGTATCTGCCACTTGACCGATCCGTCCTGGCGGTTCATGACCACCAGCGACCTGCTTGCCGTATCGTCGAACTTGCCGAAGATCTCGAGCTTGGTGCGTTGTCGGGCCGTCTCGGCGGATGGTTTATCCGGGATCACCTCCGGCAAAGGAAAGCTGCTTGAGAAAGCCACGAAGTCGCTCCCCGCAATAAGCTTGTCACCGGAAACGCCGACGTAGCCCCACCTGGCCGGCTCGCCGCCGCTTTGAGCAGGCAGGGAGATGGTTTTCCTGGTTTCGCCGGTCGTGATGTCCAGGACGTGACAGCGGTTGCCCTGTACCACGTAGACCCAGTCGGTGGTCGCGATGAAATTGGTCCCCCGGGCGTTCGCGCCGGCGATGTGCTGCTGATTCGTCTTGACGGTCAACGGCGCTGCTTCGTCGTACGTTTTGTCGTAGTACTGACCAAACGTATCGGAAGCCTCCAGAGGCACTTTCCAAAGCACTCTGCCGGTATAGACGTCCCGGGCGCTGATGCAATCGATCCCTTCGATGATCAGGCGACCGTCCACGATCTGCTCGGGCGGGCCGTGGCCATGGCGCGGCAGGACGTCCAGGTTGGAATTGCCTCCAAACCAGAGAATGCCCAGAGGCAATTTCACGAGCTGATCGTCCGATTTTACGGTGTTGGCAATGTTGCCGTACTGATGCGTCCAATTCGCTGCGCCGCCGGGCAGCGGGCCCTCTCTGCTGATGACGATGCCCGTCCGGAGCGCGCTTATGGAGTGCGGCGGCAGAGGGGATCCGACGCTTTCCGGAGGATTCCCGGCGACGCCGCTTTCCCCTCCCCGCGAAGCGGGAGTGTGAGCGACCTCCTCAACATGCGTGCTATCGCGGTTTTGGGGTTTGATTGTCGGCTGCCCGTCCGCTTCGCTGCGAGCCAAAGCGGCGTCGCCTCGAGGCCTCACAAAGCTTCGGCCTCTCGTTGCCGCCGCACTCCAAACAGGCATCCAGATCTTGCCCCCGTAGGGCCGCACCGAGCGCTCGATTCGCGCCAGGTCGGCCTCGTTCTCGGCGCTTCCGTCGGCGAGCACGACCAGCGAGGCCATGTAGGGTGGCGCTTCAAACGAACCGGGGTCCCCCTGGAGGACGTGGATACGTTTCCCCAGCACTCCGGCTTTGTCGAAACGGCGTCGCAGGATTTCGACCTCCTCCGCGTTGGGGACCAAGGCGACGATATCGAGGCTGGAAGAGGACGCCAGCGCCTCGAGCAAGTCTCCCTTTCCCTCGCCATAAAACAGGGCATAGCCTTCCTTGACCCCCGTCTCCTCGAGAATTGAACGCGCCTGTCCGAGGCTTTCGGGCGAGAGCTGCGACGCGATCGCCTCTTCGGCATACGTCTGGACGGTGACCGGGTTGTTCCCGAA
>CAYQYP010000564.1:0-6379 GCA_964421755.1 uncultured Acidobacteriota bacterium | reverse complement strand
TGGTTACGCGGATGGACCGGGAGGTGGGCCGGCTGATTCAGACCGTTGAGGAGTTAAAGCTCACGAAGAACACGATTTTCGTCTTCACCTCGGACAACGGCCCGGTCTACGACCAGCATGGCGGAACCGACACCGATTTCTTCAACTCCCACGCCGGGCTCAATGGACGCAAGGGCTCCGTTTACGAAGGCGGGATTCGGGTACCGCTGGTCATTAGTTGGGCTGGGCGGATAGCAGCCGGACGCGAATCCGACCGGGTCACGGGCTTCGAGGACTGGGTTCCGACCCTGGTCGAGCTCGCCGGGGAGCAACCGCCGGCCGGCTTGGACGGGATCAGCTTTGCACCGACGCTCCTTGCCAAACGGCAGGACCCGCGCCCTTTCCTGTACCGGGAGTTCCCGGCCTACGGAGGCCAGCAGTGCTTGCTCGCGGGGGAGTGGAAGCTCGTCAAGAGAGACCTGGCGGCACGGGGTAATCAGCCGCCGGCGGCCAAAACCGAGCTGTACAACCTCGCTGAGGATCCGACCGAAAGCCGCAACCTCGCCAGCGAGCGTCCGGAGATCGTTGCCCGCTTGGAAGAAATTGTCCGCGCCGAGCACCGGAGCTCACAGACGTTCCCTTTCCCCGCCCTCGACCGCTGAGCCCGAATGGAGAACCTGGATATTGACCAATTTGTTATGGGCTGATGTCGTGCGGAGGGCGCGATCGCATGGAGCCGCGCACGACAGCGAGAGAAGCGAGCGAGAGTAAGCGGACCACCAATCATTCGCTAAGTCGAGACATTTTAAATACCAAGCAGTGGAGCGAGTCCGGTGGTCCGCTTACTCGCTCGCTTCTCTCGCTGTCGTGCGCGGCTCCATTCGATCTCGCCCCTCCGCCGGGAACTCGCCGGTCTATCCGGCTATAACAGCGAAGTAAACATTTTCAACACCCTCGCAGCGCCTTTCGGCGGAGCAAGCGGGTTCTCCATGGCAAAGTGCGCCCTGGTGCTCGGAGAACCCGCTTACTCCGCTGAAGAGCGCTGCGTGCGCGGCTCCGAAAGAAGAGACCGCGTGCCCGTGTGAGAAATCCAGGCTGGCCTCAAAATCCGATCTGCAGGCGAAACTGCATGATCCGGCCGTCGTTCAGCGTGTTGGTAATTCTCCCGAAGGCGGGGGAGGTCAGATTACGTTGCGGCTCGTCGAATTGCGGCGAGTTGGTCAGGTTGTAGGCTTCTGCGCGCAGCAGGATCGTCCCCCTCCCTCCATTGCCGGAATGCCAGTATTTGCTGAGGGCGAGATTCAGATTCCGGATGGCCGATTTTCGGAACGTGGCGCGCCCGAGATTCCCTCTCGGCTCGCCGGGTTTGATGTAGGCGAAGCGGTCCCTTCTGAGAATCTGCGAGGCCGTGTCCGGATCCCCGACGGTCGTCCCGAGGATCGAGGGATCGAGGATGTTGGGTCTCTCGCTCGGGCTTCCATCGACGTTGCCGAAGCCGGGCGCATCCGATCCGATAAACAGCGTTAAAGGCGTGCCCTTTTTCACGAGTAGCACCGCATTGAACTGCCAGTCGTTGACGAGATGCCGGCTCCAGTGGTTGGCGCCCGCTAACCCCGGGAGATCATAGATGGTGTTCAGCGAGAAGGCGTGGGGTGAGTCGAAGTTGCTGAGTCCCTTGAGGTCCCGAAAGGCGTCGTTCTCTGACTGGTTGCGATTGCTCGACACCTCGGAGTTTGCCGCCGTCGAGCTGTAGTCGGGTCCGAGGTCGATCGCTTTCGAGAAGGTGTAGGTGGCGCGCCAGGAGAGGCCCGAGGAATACCGCTTCTCCACCTCGGCCCGCGCGGCGTCAAGATAGGCGATCCCCGAGTTCACAATGTGGATGATTTCCGTATACCTCGGGTCTGCCCGCCTTTCGTTCACGTTCGCCGACGTCGGAGGAATCCCGGGAAGTACTTGCGCCCGGTTTAGCGCGAAAACGCCGAAGAGCTTGAAGCTCCGGCTTCCGACGTAACCAAGACGCAACGCATAGTTCCCCAGCGGCCGCTCGAACGTCAAGCCGTACTGGTGCGAGTATGGGGTGACGAGGTCCGGGCTCACCAGAAGCGGTGAGTACCTGGAGGAGCTGTCCGACGGGTCGACTCCGGCCAGAGGATCGAGGAGATCCGGATGCTGAATCTGGAACTGCCGGACCAATGGGGGATTGTTCCGCGCCTGCTGATGGGTGACCGGGTAAATTCTTCCAAAAGAGGTCCCGTAGCTGGCCCGCATCACCCAGGCGGACGGGAGCCGCAGCGCCAGCGCCAGGCGGGGGGCGAAATTATTGGCGTCGCTCGCGTAGGGGAGGACAGTCAGGCGGTCGAGCTCGACAGGCGTCGTCTGCAGGCAGTAGCGGAGTCCCCAGTAGATGTCGAGCCCCGGCAGGGCCTGCCACTGATCGCCGAAGAAGAGGTTTGCTCGCCAGTCCCTGAATCTTCGCGGGATCTCTCCGATCGTCACCTCGTACTTGGTCGGCGTGCCGACGAGGAAATTCTCGATCGCCGTCCGGCCGAAGTCGTTCGTGAATTGAAAGTAGCCGCGGAAGTCGTTCGTTTCAAAGCTGTCGAGCCGGCCCCGGGCGAGATCACCGCCGATGACGAGTTTGTGGCGGGTGCCGACCGCTCGGCTGACAAGGCCGCCGCCCGTGAACGTGCTTTCTTTTCTGTCGATCGGGAATCGGCTCTCCGGACCCAGCTCCTCGATTTGGAAGCCGAAGCGGACACGGGGACCGACGGCATTCGGTTCGGGTTTCAGGACCGAACGGGTCGTCTGGAACCTGAAACCAGCCTGCAGGAGCGTGACCGGCGAGAGCTCCCGACTCCAGCCGAGACGGCTGTCGTGGCTGTGCAATTCCGTGTCCGGATTCTGTCCCGCGACAAACTTGAAGGCGTCGATGTGCTGTCTTTCGATTGAATGGAAGAGCGACAGCCGCCCCGCTTTTGTGAACTGGTGATCCAGGCGGGCCATCCCCTGAACGGCGTCCACTCGTTGGGGAGCATTGGTGTTCAGGGCACGCCGATCGAAGTCCGGGCGGTTCGGCAACTCGTCGGGATAAGCGTTAAGAAAGCGTTGGATCACGGCTCGTCGTTCGGGATCGGAGGCTCTGGGCGTCCGCTCTCCCTCGAGCGGAACCAGGACATTGCCGTTGACCATCCCCCGGACTTTCTGTTGGGAGAACGCGCCGAAAAGATCGCCCAGATTGCCCGCGGGTCCGCCCAGGTTGAGGCCGTAGCTGTTCTCGTGGGAAGGCTGGACAGGGCCCACCTGGAAGAAGGAGCGGGCGTTGAACACGCTGCTTTCGTGGACTTCGAAGAGCTCTCCGTGCCAGCCCGCTGCCGCGGGTCTCTTCGCAATTACAAGCTCGCCCCGTGGCGCCTGCCCGAATTCCGAAGCAAAGTAACTTCGTTCGACCAGGAGCTCAGCCGGAATGCGGAGCGTTATGCCGACTCGCTTGTCCAAGTCCTTCTGCGCGTTCGTGTCGATCTGGTAAACCGGGACGTTCTCGTTGCGCCGGGCAGTCCCCTGCATCTGCCCGGCTGCCGCCGGCTGCGGTTCGGGCTTTTTGTCCTTTTCCTTTTCCTGGGCCAGAACCGTCACCGTCAAACTCAAAATGAGAGCGACCCCCCAGCCCCTGCACTTTATACATATGTTGGGACCTCGTGGGGATGCTTCCTGCTTTCTGTTCGAACCCGCTTGCTCCGCTGAAAAACGCTCGCGCGCGGCTCTGACGGAACTCGGCGGTAGCCGCGTCAACCGCCAGACCCTCTTGGCATTCGTTCCCCAGCGAGGCAGGCCGAGCACCATCAGAGCCGCGCGCGAGCGCTTTCCAGCGAAAGCGGGTTCGAACAGAGAGCAGAAGGCATGCTTGAGGCGTCCAACATGTGTAAAAAGTGCAACCCAGCCCGCCCGATGCGCTGTTCTCCAATTGACCCGTCTCCCGAAGCCGCAATTCATCCTGATCACTATAGTGAAGATCAGAGCTGGATAGCCAGCCGGTGTGGCCCTCGTTATGGAGACGAGGCTCTCCGATTTGGGCAATATGTCCTCTTGATACGGTAAGGCGCCGCTGGGCCCACCAGATTGCCTGGCAGTAAAGCCTTTTCCGTGGTTCGGCCCTGGGCAATCTGTCTCAGGAGAAAACCAGCGCTTTTACCTCAAGGCGTTTCAGCCCCGTGCTCAGAAGAAGACGATCCCTTTCTGCCCGCAGGCCGTTCCCGAGCCGTCGATTCCCGGCGGCCGAAATCTCGACTGCTTCGGCTGGACTCCAGCGTACCCGGCGCAACTCCAACTCCGGATAGTCGTCGAGGGAAGCGTTCACCAAGAGGAGCACGCGTGTTGCGTCGAGCTCGTAGGCGTATACCGCCACGTTAGCCGTGTTTCCCAGAAATACGGGACAGCGGTCACCTGCGAGCGTCGTAAGCAGAGCCTGCAATAGTGCCTGGCGGACCGGATGGAGCAGGCCCCGGTACTCTGTGGCGCGGCCGTAAGGGAGCATGATGATCCGTCGCCGGACGACTGCCATCCCTGGACCGCTTCGCCCGCCGGAAGGATTTCGCACTTCGGTATGAATCACTCGCAGGTCCGCTGAATCCGTCCGATACTCGACCCTCAGGTAATCACCGGTCAAAGCCTGGGCAGTTAGCCGCGCCTCGCTTAAACCGGCATAGACCGACCCGTCGATCACCTGCTCGTAAGAGGGAATGCCGGAGTCACCGGGCACCCATTCAGCCCCGCTGATCCCGATAGCCTCGCCAAAACCCATTTTATGTAGCGTGAAGATCGCGTCGCCATTGAGAAGCACGATGTTGTTGGCCAGCAAGTCCCGCACCTGGCTCTCCTTCAGTCCCCGACAATACTGTCCGGAAACTGCCAGGACTGCGTTCTTCTGCTCGGTCCACTGGCGATAGGTGTAAGAAATACCCATCACCGCGAGAAACCCCGCCCAGAAACTGTGATCCGGAGCGAGTTCGCTGAAACTCTGGCCTCTCTCGGTCCAAAGCGAGTACGAAGCTTCTGGATCAAACAGCACTTGAACACCGGTTTCCCGCCGAGGATCGATCCTCAATTCCCGAAGCCTGTTCGCAAGCGCCTTGGCTTGAACGAGCATCGGCGCGTATCCTTCCTGCGCCATTGCCCCGTTGCCGAACAGGTCAAAGATGTCCATCGTGATGCCAGCCGGTCCAAGTGCGGCCGCAGACTCTATTTGAAACACGGTAAACGACCGGGATTTCGAGAAACGCGAATGCGGCCAGTTCTCCAGCTCCGGGTAAAGGCCCGTGTCGGCCGGGACGCTGGCCGCACTCAGACGCGAAATCCGGCTGAAGTTCCACAGATACTCGGGTCCAGTGCTCTCGGTGTACGATGGAAGGTGCGGCCGGTTAACCGGCTCCTTCCCGGCTGCCAGCCCGCGCAGCACTTGTTCCCAATCCCGCCCTTCGATGCTATGTACCGCCGGGGAGGAGCTCATGAGCCCGACCAGAGTCTCGGGGGAAACCTGGCGGACTGCCTGTCCCAGGAGACGGGCAAGGTTCGCCATGGCGTCGCGGCTGGTCTCCAGCCAAATGCGCCGAAACGGGTGTGGCGTACCCGGCTGAAGCACTCCCTTGACGAACTCCTCACGGGTCAAGGTTCGGCCGGCTCGTCGGGAGTACTCCTGCATGTGCAGGTCGCAGAAACAGCCGCCCCATTCGAGCGGCGCGTGGTTGTGCAACCTGAAATCGTCATCGACCCAGATGATGCGGGGACGAACCTCGGCCAGGCGTTGGTAATGGCGTCGAAGATGATCGTGCAGCGCCGGGTCCAGCGGGCACGCGGTTGCCGAAGCCGTTCGACCCGCTGGATCGACCATCAGGCGGAAGGACTGACTGGGCTTGAGCGAGCGGCCCCGGTCGGCGTGAAGGAGCACCACCCAGGGATTCAACGAAGTGGTTACGCCTGCGTCGGCAAGCCGCGGTTTGACCCGCTCAACCATCCTGAGCCACGACTCGGCTTCGTCCGGCGTCGGGTGGCCCGTATTCAACTCTTCTGCCCACAGAATGAAGGCCACGTCGTCGATCTGCGCCTGCCGGCAGAACGAGAGTAACGCGCCGAACCGCTCCTCCTCGCGAAGACCAGGTGCCATCGCTAACCGGAGAATGTACAAGAATGACTGGGTGGGTGCCGATGCCGAGAGCGTGGATTGCAGAGGCACGGCCGCCTCGCATCCTTGAACCAAGAGCGAGGACGCGGCTGCGCCGCCGGTCAGACGCCTGAGAAACTGTCGTCGTTCCATTCCCGGATTGTAGCGTAGGCGACAACGCCTCCGCTCGCTCCCGCCCGCATGCGGTGGGATGTCCTGGATGCGTACCTTCCGAGGAGCTAAATC
>CAYQYP010000563.1:0-5699 GCA_964421755.1 uncultured Acidobacteriota bacterium | reverse complement strand
CGCCTCGCTCAGGAGATGTGATGAACAAGAAGAAGTTCTTCCGCCAGGTGATGAGTCCCAGAGAGATCGACCTGGCGTTGACCCGGATAGCAGCCGAGATCATCGAGCACCACCCGAATCTCGATCAGACCGTAATCGTCGGAGTCCGTCGTCGCGGTGTTCCCCTGGCTGAGGTCCTGCAGACCAAAATTGAGAAACAGACGGGGAAGAAGCTGCCTCTCGGCATCCTGGATATCACTTTTTACCGCGACGACCTCTCGCTGGTCGGAAACCAGCCTGTGGTCGAAGGTTCTCAGCTGGACTTTGATGCAACTGCCAAGGAGGTCGTTCTGGTCGATGACGTCCTGTTCACCGGACGGACGACCCGGGCCGCGCTGGAAAGCATGATTGACTATGGGCGGCCGAAAAAGGTCGAGTTGGCCGTCCTGGTGGATCGGACCGGCCATCGCGAGCTGCCCATCCAGGCGGATTATGTCGGCAAGTACATGGAGTCGCACGAAGACGAGATCATCGAGGTTCGTGTGCCGTCCGTCGACAATGAAGAAGGGGTGTTCCTGAGCACCAGGAAACTCATGCACAAGACCACCCCGTAAGGGTTTGAACAAACTTGGGGAAGACCATGGCGTTACGTGGCAGGCATTTGCTGAGTGTCGAGCACCTGACGATTCCAGAGATCGAGCTGATCCTCGACACGGCTCGAAGTTTCAAGGAGATCGGCACCCGGTCGATCAAGAAGGTCCCCGCGCTTCGCGGAAAAGCCGTCATCAACATCTTCTTCGAACCCTCCACCCGGACACGATCGTCGTTTGAGTTGGCGGAGAAACGCCTGAGCGCAGACGCTGTGAACTTCAACGTATCGTTCAGCAGCGTCACAAAGGGCGAATCGCTGATCGATACCGGGCGGAACCTCCAGGCGATGAACCCCGACCTGATCGTCGTCCGGCACAGCCTGGCCGGCGCCCCTGAGCTCCTCGCCACTCATTGCAAGGGTTCTTGTGTGATCAACGCGGGCGACGGGATGCACGAGCATCCGACGCAGGCGCTGCTTGATGCACTCACAATCCGGGAGCACAAGGGTCGCTTTGAGGGACTTAAGGTCGTAATAGTCGGCGATATTGCCCACAGCCGCGTGGCCCGATCAGACGCGCTTCTGCTGACCAAGATGGGTGCCCATGTCTGGGTCTGCGGTCCCCCCACGCTCATCCCGTTCCATTTTGAGGACTACGGAGTCAGCGTCACCTACCAGATGAAGGAAGCCCTCGAGGATGCTGACGTAGTGATGCTCCTGCGAGCGCAGCGGGAGAGGCAGCAGGAGGTCTTCTACCCGTCCACCAAGGAATACGCGATCCTCTATGGCCTCAATCGCCAGAAGATGAAATGGGCCAAAAAGGATGCCATCGTCATGCATCCCGGGCCGATCAACCGTGGGATCGAGATCGACCCGGAGATGGCCGACGGCAATTATTCGGTGATTCTCGAACAGGTCGAAAACGGGGTAGCGACCAGGATGGCGGTTTTGTACCTTCTGCTCGGTGCCGGCGAGGATACGGGTTTATGAAACTGCTCTTTCAGGCGGGCACTATTGTAGACCCCAGCCAGGGGTGGAATAAAAAAGGCGATCTCCTGATCGAAGACGGGAAGGTCGCGCGTTTTGGCAAGCTGAAGCGTCAGAAAAGCTGGGAGATCATCGATGCCAAGGGCCTTGTCATCGCACCCGGCTTCATCGACATGCATGTCCATCTGCGAGAGCCGGGGCGGGAGGACAAGGAGACCATTCTGACCGGATGCCAGGCGGCGGCTGCCGGTGGTTTCACCGGGATCGCCTGCATGCCGAACACCAATCCGGTCAACGACAGCGAGGCCCTCACCCTGTTCATCCTGCAGCGGGCAAAGCAGGCTGATCTCGTCAATGTTTTTCCGGTCGGCGCGGTCACCAAGGGCTCGGCAGGCGAAGAACTGGCCGAGATCGGGCAGATGCACCGCGCCGGAATCGTGGCCGTTTCCGACGATGGACACCCGATTCAAAACCACCAGTTGATGCGCCGGGCGCTGGAATACACGAAGCTGTTCGACATCCCGGTCATCGATCATTGCGAAGACAAGATCCTGGCGGCGGGCGGGTGCATGAACGAAAGTGCGATGTCGACGCGCATGGGGGTGAGAGGTATCACGCCAGCCGCTGAAGAACTGCATGTCGCGAGGGACGTGATGCTCAGCCGCAGCACCGGCGGAAGAGTGCATATCGCGCACGTTTCTCTGAAGGAATCCCTTGACTGGATCCGGATCGGCAAGCGACAGGGCGCGCAGGTTACATGTGAGGTAACTCCCCACCATTTCACCCTGACCGACCGCGATATCAAGGACTACGACACCAACCTGAAAATGAGCCCCCCGTTACGGGAGCCCGAAGACGTGGAGGCGATGCTCGGGGGCCTGTCCGACGGCACGATTGATTGCATCGCCTCCGATCACGCCCCTCATACGAGCCTCGAGAAAGACACGACTTTCGAGGAAGCTGCCAACGGAATCATCGGTTTGGAAACGTCCATTCAGCTCGCCTGGGACCGCCTGGTGCGCAAAGACGTCATCTCGATTCCGCGCCTCGTGGAGTTGTGCAGCGTCAATCCCAGCAGGATCCTCCGCCTGGATCGCGGCACGCTTCGAGAGGGCGCGATCGCCGATATCACCGTGATCGATCCCAATCGCGAGGTGACCGTCGATGCGGGCTCGTTCAAATCCAAGAGCCGCAACTGCCCGTTCAACGGATGGCGCCTGGTCGGAAGCCCGGTCATGACGGTGGTCGCAGGCCGAATCGTTTATACTATTAGCCACGGATTGAAGGTCGAATAACAACCGGGTCGCGTGCGGCCGGCGCGTCTGATCGGACGGATCCGACCGATCAGACCGATCCGTCCGATCAGACGCGCCGGCCGCACGCGACCCGGTTGGCTTCATCCAGAGGTGGTCAGTGGCGCTTCGATCCGTATCTGTGACATTAATCCGTGGCCCTATGAAGGTACGACTTCTCTTTATAGTTCTCATCGCGTTCCTCGTTCCCGTGCTCGCTCAGAATGAAGTCCGGGACAATGAAATCCGCTTTGAGCTTCGGACCGATAAAGCCTCCGTCGCTCCCGGCGACCGGCTGGCTGCCATTCTCGTCGCCGACGTCCAGCAAGGGTGGCATCTTTATTCGACTACCCAGGCGGCGGGCGGCCCGGTCCCGACCACGATCAAGCTCGACGCGAGCCCGGTTTTCAAGCAGGCAGGCCAACTGGTGTGGCCTCCTCCGCGCAAGTCTTTTGACGAGAACTTCGGGATCGAAACCGAGACTTACGAAGGCCGGGTCGAGTTTCGGCTTCCGGTTCAAGTTGCCGCAGACGCCCCGACAGGCAATCAGAATCTGTCGATCAAGGTTCGCTACATGCTGTGCAGCGACACACTCTGCCTCCCACCGCAGACCAAGACACTGGCGATCGAAGTGAGTGTGACCGGTGGGTCGACGGCGGCGGCTCAACCCGTTGGTCCGACTTCCAAGTCGGACATCAGAGTCCCACTTGGAAGTGGGACCTACGAAGAACCCCAAGGGCCCCAACGCCAGCAAGGAAAAGGTGGCGACGCTTCGGCGACGCCAGGTGCCCCGGCGGGCGCCGGGGATTCGGCGCCCCGGAGTGACGAAGGTGCAGCTGCCCCCGCCAACAGCCAGTCCGGCCCCCTCGGAACCATGGCGTACATCTGGTTTTCCATGGCGATGGGCGGGCTCGCCTTGCTCACTCCCTGCGTCTTCCCGATGATCCCGATCACCGTTTCCTACTTCACCAAGCGACAGGCGGTGAGCCGCAAACAGGCAATCGGCGAAGCCTTTCTTTACTCCGTCGGGATTGTCCTCACCTTCACCCTCATCGGGTTCGGACTGACGTTCGCTTTCGGGGCGGGTGGAATCAACCGCCTGGCGGCGAGTCCGGTGGTCAACGCACTGATCGCGCTTGTGTTTATCGTTTTCGCTCTGAGTCTCTTCGGCGCGCTGGAAATCCGCCTGCCTTCGAGCTGGCTGACTGCCGTGGACCGTCAATCATCGCGAATCGGCGGGCTCGTCGGCATCCTTCTGATGGCGCTGACTTTTTCGTTGACGTCATTTACCTGCACGGTGCCGTTTGTCGGGACGGTCATGGTCGCTGCCCTGCAAGGTGACTGGCTCTGGTCACTGCTTGGCGTGACGGTGTTTGCGGCTGTTTTCTCCGCTCCGTTCTTCATTCTGGCCGTTTTTCCGTCTGTACTGAAGTCGTTGCCCAAAAGCGGCAACTGGATGAACTCCGTGAAGATCATCATGGGTTTCCTGGAGATCGCGGCTGCTCTGAAGTTCATCAGCAACGTCGACCTCGTCTACCAGGCGGAGTTTCTGACCCGGCCCGTCTTCATCACCGTCTGGTTGGCTATTGCTTTGGCCGCGGCCATCTACCTGCTTGGCTGGTTTCGGCTCCCCCATGAGGTGCCGACCGAAGCGCTTGGCGTTTTCCGGCTCTTCTCAGCCATCTTCTTCCTGGCTGTTTCCTTTTACCTGCTGCGCGGTCTCATGGGTTTCCCGCTCGGCGAGCTCGACGCCTTTCTGCCGCCGCGGGACTACGGGGAAGTCAGCGCCGCGGGCCTCGATCCGGCGGGCAACAGAACGGTGCAGTCCGGAGAAGAGAAGTGGCTGACCAATTATGCGGCCGCGCTGGAGGTCGCCCGCCAGGAGCGCCGGCCAGTCTTCATCGACTTTACCGGCTACACCTGCACAAATTGCAGGTGGATGGAGTCGAACGTTTTCCCGCTGCCAGAGGTGCAGGAGCTTTTCGGCCGGTACGTGCTGGTTCGCCTGTACACGGACGGGCCCGACCGGGAGCACGAGGAGAATCTGAACTTCGAGCGCGACAGGTTCGGGACCATCGCCCTGCCGTTCTATGCCGTCGTGAGCCCGGACGGCGCGACCATCGCGACTTTCCCGGGACTCACCCGCAATCCGGGCCAGTTCGTGTCGTTCCTGAAAAAGGGGCTTGGGGATATTTCGTAGCTTCAAGAGGGTGCCAATCGGTCCGCTATTGGCTATCGGGGCTTCTCTTCGGACGGTTGGGTATGGGCCTCGGGCGGGTTGGCCTGCCGCTGCAGCAGCTGAAGGATGATATCACCGTCAAAGCCCATGCCGCCTTGCCGTCCCAGCTGCTCGATGAGATTGGGGTCGTTTTCGAGCCGGTCGATCAGGTCCTCGAGAGCACGACGGTCTTCCTCGAGCTGCATTTTTTCGATCTGGAGTTGATTCTCGACCGCGCGGGCCTTTTGGAGGTCGCGAAATCCGCCCTTGCCGAACAGGATCGCATAACCGAGGCTGATACAGAAAGTGATCAGGATTGTGGTCTGGATGTGCCTTTTGGCTCTGCGACTCAGCCGCATATGTCTATAAGAAGATTATGACACCAATCCGCCTGGTTTTCTCAACTGTTGATAAATTTGATACTGCAAAAGCCCTCGCCCGTCAACTGGTTCAGGAAAAATCGGCCGCCTGCGTCAGTATCGTTCCCAACGTGCTTTCGATTTACATATGGAAGGAGCGCCTGGAGGAGACGGCGGAGTGGCTTCTGATTGTCAAAACTGCCGATGATCGACTCCCTGCGCTCATGAAACGGCTGAAAGAGCTGCACCCGTACGAAGTCCCGGAGATCATCAGT
>CAYQYP010000562.1:0-9171 GCA_964421755.1 uncultured Acidobacteriota bacterium | reverse complement strand
GTCGCCACCCCCGTCACGTCCGTGGTCCGGAAGTAAAACTGCGGCCGGTACCCGGTGAAAAACGGCGTGTGCCGCCCGCCCTCTTCCTTCGTCAAAACGTACGCCTCCGCCTTGAACTTCTTGTGCGGCGTGATTGAGCCCGGCTTCGCGATCACCTGCCCGCGCTCCACCTCTTCCTTGTCCGTGCCGCGCAGCAGCAGGCCCACGTTGTCGCCCGCCTGGCCTTCGTCCAGCATCTTCTTGAACATCTCGACGCCGGTCACCACCCGTTTGACCGTGTCCCGGATTCCCACGATCTCGATTTCCTCGCCGACCTTCACCTTGCCCCGCTCCACCCGGCCCGTCACCACCGTGCCCCGGCCGCTGATCGAGAAAATGTCCTCGATCGGCATCAGGAACGGCTTGTCGATCTCGCGCTGCGGCAGCGGCACGTACTTGTCGACCGCCTCCATCAGATCCAGGATCTGCTTCTGGGCTTCCGCGTCGCCTTCCATCGCCTTTAGCGCGCTGCAGCGCACCACCGGAACCTCGTCCCCCGGGAACTCGTAGATCGAGAGCAGCTCCCGCACCTCCAGCTCCACCAGGTCCAGCAGCTCCGGATCATCCACCATGTCCACCTTGTTCAGGCAGACCACGATGCACGGAACCCCCACCTGGCGCGCCAACAGGATGTGCTCGCGCGTCTGCGGCATCGGCCCGTCCGCCGCCGAAACCACCAGGATCGCCCCGTCCATCTGCGCCGCACCGGTGATCATGTTCTTGATGTAGTCCGCGTGCCCCGGGCAGTCCACGTGCGCATAATGCCGGTTCTTGGTCGAGTACTCCACGTGCGCGGTCGCGATCGTGATACCACGCTCCTTCTCTTCCGGAGCGTTGTCGATCGAATCAAACGACCGCACCAGGATCGTCGGATCCTGCTTGGCCAGCACCATGGTGATCGCCGACGTCAGCGTCGTCTTCCCATGATCCACGTGCCCGATCGTCCCGATGTTTACGTGCGGCTTCGTCCTCGAAAATTTCTCTTTCGCCATAGTTGACTCTCTGGACTTTCTATCTGCCCGTCGGACTGTTTATAAGCCTGCCCTGTGCACGAGCCACGAGCTCATCAGCGATCTGTTTTGGAACCTGCTCGTAACGCTCGAAATGCATGCTGTAGGTCGCTCGACCCTGGCTGAGCGACCGCAAAGTCGTCGCATATCCAAACATGTCACCGAGGGGGACGTGAGCCGTGATCACCTGGCTGCTCCCCCGGGGCTCCATATGAGCAATCTTGCCCCGCCGACCGTTCAGGTCGCCGATAACCTCGCCCATGTACTCCTGCGGGACCACAACTTCGACCCGCATAATCGGCTCGAGAAGAACCGGGCCGGCTTTTGCCGCCGCGGTCTTGAACGCCATCGAGCCGGCGATTTTGAAAGCAATTTCGGACGAGTCCACCTCGTGGTAGGACCCGTCAAACAAGGTCACCTTCACCCCTTCGACCTTGTTGCCGGCCAGGACACCACTCTCCATGGCTTCTCCGATCCCCTTTTCGATCGGGTTAATGAACTCCCGGGGGATCTTGCCGCCTATGATAGCGTTCTCGAATTCGAGCCCTTCACCAGACTCCGACGGTTCCACACGGATCTTGACGTGACCGTACTGGCCATGTCCGCCCGTTTGGCGGACGTACTTACCCTCCGCCTCGGCCGACTTCGTAATGGTTTCTTTGTAAGCGACCTGTGGCTTGCCGACGTTTGCGGAAACGTCGAATTCGCGCAAGAGCCGGTCGACGATGATCTCCAGGTGAAGCTCGCCCATCCCGGAGATGATTGTCTGTCCGGAATCGGGGTCGGTGTGCACCTTGAAGGTCGGATCCTCCTGCATCAGCTTGGCCAGCGAGAATCCCAGCTTGTCCTGATCCGCGCGGGTCTTCGGTTCAATCGCAACCGAAATGACGGGCGTCGGGAACTCCATCGCCTCGAGGACGATGGGGTGGCCCTTGGCGCAGATGGTGTCGCCGGTCGTGACGTCGCGCAGGCCGACAGCCGCAGCGATATCCCCGGCATAGACGTCGGAGATTTCCTCGCGTTTGTTGGCGTGCATCTTGAGAAGCCGCCCGATTCGCTCGTCGCGCTTGCGCGTCATGTTGTAAACGGTGGAGCCTGACTTCACGGACCCCGAGTACACGCGAAGAAATGCCAACTGCCCGACGAAGGGGTCCGTCATGATCTTGAAGATCAGGGCGGCGAACGGCTCGGAATCGTCCGCTTTCCGGGTGACCAATTGTTCTTTGTTGGGGTCGATTCCTTGAACCGGGGGGATGTCGAGGGGGGACGGAAGGTAACTCACAATGGCGTCCAGCAGCTGCTGGACGCCTTTGTTCTTGAAGGCGGCACCGCATACGACCGGCGTAAAACGTAGGCCGATCGTTCCTTTGCGGATCGCGCCATGGATCTCCTGTTCGGTCAGCGGCTCTCCCGCCAGATACTTTTCCATCAGGTGGTCATCCACCTCGACGATCAACTCGATCATCTTCTCGCGCCACTCCTCGGCTTTTGCCTGGTACTCGGCGGGAATATCGCCGACGCTGAATTCGCCGCCAAGAGTGGCCTGCGTATAGGAGACAGCCTTCATCCTGATCAGATCGATGACACCTTCGAACTTGTCTTCGGCACCAAGAGGGATCTGAACCGGGACCGGAGTGGCGGAAAGGCGCTTCTTCATCGATTCCATCGAGGCGAAGAAGTCTGCACCGGGGCGGTCCATCTTGTTCATGAAGGCAATGCGGGGAACGCTGTACTTGTCGGCCTGGCGCCAGACGGTCTCCGACTGGGGCTCGACTCCGGCAACGGCATCAAAGACAGCGACAGCGCCGTCAAGGACGCGAAGGGAGCGCTCTACCTCGGCGGTGAAGTCCACGTGGCCGGGCGTGTCGATGATATTGATCCGCACGCCGCTCCAGAAACAGGTGGTCGCAGCCGAGGTAATGGTGATGCCCCGCTCCTGCTCCTGGGCCATCCAGTCCATGGTCGCAGTTCCCTCATGGACCTCGCCGATCTTATATGTGATACCCGTGTAGTAGAGAATCCGCTCGGTAGTCGTCGTCTTCCCGGCGTCGATATGCGCCATGATTCCGATGTTTCGCGTTTTCTCTAACGGAACTGTACGCGGCACGCTTAAAACTCCTCGAGATACTGCTGACCAACTGACCGACTGACTAACTTACGGTCGGTCTCCGGGCAGGTGCACAACACCGTCCGGAGGCACGGGCCCCAGCCCCCTGCTGACGCACGGACAGCCCGAACCCCTGTCGGAGGCCGAGCTCTACAATCGAAAAATGCTGACAACCCTGATGGGACGGAGGATACGATACTTGGAGCCGCATCCTCGGGGTTGGTCTTCTAAGTTACCACCGGTAGTGGGCAAACGCCTTGTTGGCATCCGCCATCCGGTGGACGTCTTCCTTCTTCTTCACTGAGCCACCCCGATTGTTGGCCGCATCAAGAACTTCCCCGGCCAGCTTCTCGGTCATCGTCTTCTCGCCCCGCTGCCGCGAATAGCTGACAATCCAGCGGATGGCAAGCGAGGTTCGTCGGCTCTGACTGACTTCCATCGGGACCTGATAGGTGGATCCGCCGACCCGGCGCGACTTGGTTTCCAGGATGGGCTTGACGTTATCCAGGGCCTTTTTGAAGATCTTCATCGGATCTTCGCTGGTCCGCTCGCGGATCAACTCCATGGCGCTGTAGAAGATGCCCTCGGCGGTGCTTTTCTTCCCTCGCTCCATGACCTTGTTCACGAACTTCGTCACCAACTCGCTGTTATAAACCGAGTCCGGCAGAACCTCTCGTTTCGGTACCTCTCTTCGCCTTGGCATCTGTTGCTCCAGAAACAAAACAAGCTGCAGAGAGCCAGTCAGTGCAGCTTTTCTTAACCAGAAGTTCGCTATCCCTTGGGCCTCTTGGCTCCGTACTTGGAGCGACCTTTATTGCGGCCCTCGACCCCGACTGCATCCAGGGTCCCGCGGATGATGTGGTAACGGACGCCGGGCAAATCCTTGACGCGTCCCCCGCGGATGAGCACGATCGAGTGCTCCTGCAGGTTGTGACCAATTCCGGGAATGTAGGTAGTCACTTCGATACCATTGGTCAGACGCACACGGGCCACTTTCCGCAACGCGGAGTTGGGCTTCTTGGGCGTCTGGGTGTAGACGCGCACGCATACCCCTCGCTTCTGCGGGCATCCCTGCAGCGCGGGGCTTTTCGTCTTGACCTTGACGCGCTGCCTTCCTTTGCGAACTAGCTGGTTGAACGTTGGCACTCCCGATCTCCTTAAAATAAAAAATGATGCCGAGGCATCATTCTCTATTTGAGCAAACTGTCAAATAACGAGCCTCG
The DNA here is from genome assembly GCA_964421755.1 of uncultured Acidobacteriota bacterium. GTDB lineage: Bacteria > Acidobacteriota > UBA6911 > RPQK01 > RPQK01 > CAVUUN01. The sequence goes on along the minus strand of CAYQYP010000562.1, from coordinate 4,792 downwards.
AATCTTAGCTGACGGAATGCACACCTGTCAAGCCGCGAGAGGATTTATTCTAGCAACCCCTTGGCCAAACTACAAACCAAATTTAAAGGGTGGAATCCCCTGCGGTTGCAGGAGCAACGGTCCGGTATTAGGATGAACTATTTCGAGACAGGTTTCAATGGTGCGTTTCTTTTTGCCGTTCTACTCGCTGGTCTACCTGCTCGCCCTGGTCGCGTACCTGCCGCACTATGTTCGGCGCGCACGGCGAGAGCGGCGCGGGCTGCACCTGCGCGAGCGGCTGGGCAGCTGTCCCGCTCCTCCTCCGGGGACGGCCGACGGGGCGAAGCGCGTCTGGATTCACGCAGTCTCCGTGGGTGAGGTTAACGCGGTGCGGCCTCTGATCTCCGCACTGGTGGCTCAAGGAAAGGCGGTATTTCTCTCGACGACTACCGAAACCGGGAATAGCCTGGCCCGAAAGTTGTTCGGTACAAGCGTCTCGGTTTTCTATTTTCCTCTCGACCTTCAATCCGCGTGCCGGCGGTGCCTCCGCCGACTTCGTCCAGCGCTCGTCGTTGTCGCCGAGACCGAGATCTGGCCCAATTTCATCTCAGCCGTTCGGCGTAGACGCATCCCGCTGATGCTAATTAACGGACGCTTTTCGGACCGGTCCTTTCGCCGCTATAGAAAATTCCGCCGCCTGGTTGCGCCTCTGCTCGCTCAGTTCGACCACCTGAGCATGCAATCGCGCCAGGATCGGTCGCGAATGCTCGAGCTGGGCGCGCCGCCCGATCGAGTTCATCTCGCCGGGAACCTGAAATACGACTACGAGCTGACACCGGACCAGGGGAAGACGCGCCTCGCTGAGCGAGTCGCCGGCGCGTTGCGTGTGTCGGGCGACGAGATGATCTGGCTGTGCGGCAGCACGCGAGAGGGCGAGGAAGCACTGTTGCTCAGGGCTTACACCGAGCTCCGACGCGACTTCCCAGCCCTGCGGTGGGTGCTGGCGCCTCGTCACCCGCACCGTTCCGACGAGATCGCCGCACTGCTCAAGCAGGCGGGATTGCGCCTGATCCGACGTTCGGAAATCGCACACCAGACAAAGAGCGCACCGGACGTCATCATTCTCGACTCCATCGGCGAGCTTGCCTACGTCTACCAGATCGCGGATCTTGTCTTCGTCGGGGGCAGCCTGGTGGACACCGGGGGCCAGAACCCAATCGAACCGGCTCACTTCGGGAAACCCATCGTATTTGGTCCATACATGGGGAACTTCGCGGAGATCTCGCAGACATTCGTGAAGTCGTACGCGGCGCTGCAGGTCAAGTCGACGGAGGAGTTGATCGCTCGCCTGCGTGATTTGATACAGGACCCCGCCGCCCGCAAATGGCTTTCAACAAACGCGCGCAAAGTGGTTCGGGAAAACCAGGGAGCGCTCAAGCGGACACTCGAGCTGATCCGACAGGCGCTGGGAGAGAAAAAAGAGGGGTAATGATGAAGTACTTACTTTCATTACCTTATCTATTAGCTGTCCGGGCGCGCGGGGAGCTCTACCGACGGGGCGTGCTGCGTGCCCGGCGGCTGCCCAGACCGGTCGTCAGCGTGGGCAACCTGACCCTGGGAGGAACCGGGAAGACGCCGCTCGTCATCCTTCTTGCGAAAACCCTCGTGCAGGGCGGCTACCATCCAGTGATCCTCAGCCGGGGGTACAAAGGCAGCGCCGAGCACACTAATTTGCTTGTCTCAGACAGCGGCGGCCTGCGCTCGACCCCGTCCGAGTGCGGCGACGAGCCGTTCCTGCTGGCCCGTTCGTTACCCGGCAGCAAGGTTGTCGTCGGGAAGAACCGCTACGCCGGCGCACAACTTGCCGGGCTGGATGACCCCAAGGCTGTCTACCTGCTGGACGACGGTTTCCAGCATCTGCAGCTTTGCCGCGACCTCGACATCCTGGTGATCGACGCGACGAATCCTTTCGACAACGGTTTGGTGCTCCCGGTTGGACGCCTCAGGGAACCGACCTCCGCCATAGTCCGAGCGGACATTATTGCGGTAACTCGGGCACACCTCGCCGAGGAAAGCGACGACCTGGAGCTCGAGATCAGGCGTCGCAACCGCACCGCGCCGATCTGGTACTTCTACCACGATGCCGTGTCCTTGACCGATGTCCGAACCGGGGAGACCGAGGCGATTCGACGTCTCCAGGGTGCGCGTGTGATCGCGCTGGCTGGAATCGGCAATCCGGCCGTATTTTTGACGGATCTTGCCCATTACGGCTGCGTCGTTGTCGACAGCCTCACGTTCCGGGACCACCATGCCTTCTCTCAACAGGACGTTGACAGGGCGGTCGCGATTATGCGGTCAACTGGCGCCGAGGCGATCATCACGACCGAAAAAGATGCCGTCAGGCTGCAGCAGCTGCCGCTCGATTCGGGAACCTTCTTCTCGTTCAACATTGCTGCCAAACCGGACGACGACGAGCATTTCGCGCGTCTGTTCCTGGAGGAAGTGCGTGTGGCATTCGAAAGGACCTGATCCACGAAGGACACGAACGGACACAGCGCGGCGTAGCCGCAACCAAAAGACAGCGGATTCCGAAGGAGCGTTGGTGGGGACGGCGAAACTCAAGCGGTGAAAGACATCAGAACCGCAAGCGAAGCGCGCGGGCCCGAACACGTACCGGCTGAGACGGAGTTCTGGCAGAGTTCCTGAAGCCCGGTAACTGTCTCGGCCCGCGCGCTTCGCTTGCGGTTCTGATGTCTTCCAGCGCGTGAGCCCGGAGTGTCCCGAGGCGCAACATTCAACTTCCACACGCGATCAATTGTCACGGTTGTAACACGAAGGACGGCGCCGCCCATTTGTCGCCGTCGTTCGTGGATCAGGTCCTTTCGACGCTTCAAAATGCTAGACTAACCACTCATCTTTATGCCACATCGGGTTTTCATCAGGAGCACCAACTGGATCGGGGACGCGGTGATGTCCGTCGCCGCACTTCGAGAGATCAGACGCCTGTTGCCTGAAAGCCGGCTCCTCCTGATCGCCCGTCCTTGGGTCGCGGGCCTGTTCGAGAACCAAGGGCTGGTTGACGAGGTTCATCCGGTTGACCCGGGAGAAAGCCAACTCCAGCAAGTGCGGTCAATGATCGGCAAGGTCCGGAGTTGCGATCAGGCTATTCTTTTCCAGAATGCCTTTGAGGCGGCGCTCGTGGCCTTCCTGGCTCGAATTCCCGACCGGGCCGGGTACTCGACGGACGGCCGCCGTTACCTTTTGACTCGACGGGCGAAACCACGCGTCAAGAGCCTGAACCGGCACCAGGTCTTCTACTACCTGGATCTTCTCCACCAGACCGGGTTGTCCCCCAAGAATTACCTTTCGGACGTACACTTCCGGCCGGATATCAGCCTGAGACCAACCGAACAGGGCGTCGAGTCGGCCAGGCGTCTGCTGGCGGAATACAGCATTCAGCCGGGCAGATCCCTGGTACTGCTGAACCCGGGGGCATATTTCGGATCAGCCAAACGCTGGATGATTGACCGCTATGCCTCACTCGGCGATCGGCTCGTCCAGAACCGTTCAGCTCAGGTGGTAATTATAGGAAGCGAGGGTGAGCGGGGAATCGCGGAGCGGATTTCGGCCAAGATGCGGTCGACTGCAGCGATCATGACCGGAGCTACCGACCTGCCGACGCTGATGGGACTGTTTTCGCTTTCGCAGTTGTTCGTGACCAACGACTCAGGGCCGATGCACCTGGCTGCAGCACTAGACACACCGCAGATAGCGCTTTTTGGGTCCACTGATGAAATCGCCACCGGCCCGTACAGCAGGAAAGCCCGCATCATCCACAAACATGTTGAATGCAGTCCGTGCCTTTTGCGAGAATGCCCACTTGATCTGCGCTGCTTCAAAGCAATAGAGGTAGACGAAGTTTACGAGGTAGCGCTTTCCGTCCTCCGCCATGCCTAGTATCCCGCTGCAGCAGCCCGAAGGATCCACGCAATCGGCCGCCAGACCGGGCGTTTTCCTCGACCGGGACGGCACCATCATCCACGACGCCGGTTACCTGCGTCGGGTCGAGGACATGGAACTCTACCCGTCAGCCGCCCAAGCTATCCGACTGCTAAACCAATCAGGTAGACTGGTTGTCGTGGTAACGAACCAGTCGGGGGTCGCGCGCGGCATTCTGGACGAAGACGCAGTCTCCTCCATTCACGCGGCGCTCCAAACGGACTTGGAACACCAGGGGGCTCGAATCGACCGGTTTTACTATTGCCCCCACCTCCCGAATGCCCCGGTAGCGAGCTTCAGCCGCGAGTGCGACTGTAGAAAGCCCAATCCCGGGATGGTGTTGGCTGCGGCCAGGGATCTCAACATCGACTTGAGCCGGAGCTATCTGATCGGCGACAAGCCCACCGACATTGAGACAGCCCACCGGGCCGGATGTGCTTCTGTCCTTGTGAGAACCGGTTACGGTGCAGAGGCAGCGGAGAAGCAAGGGGACAGCCAGACAAGGAGACGGGGAGACAAGGAGACTCCGGCGCCCGACCATATAGCCGAAGACCTGCTGGACGCGGTCCAATGGATCCTTTCCCGGCCCTGACGAATGCGGAATGCGGAATGCGGAAACACAACCGGGGTTTTCAGAGCAACGCACGCAGCGTTTTTCAGCGGAGTGAGCGGATTCTTAGAGTTGATGAATCTGGAATACGGAATCAGGTGACCGTCGGCAACCAAACACGAGTGACCATGAACCTACTTCCAAAACTTAAGTCGCTGGAGGAGCTCAAAGGCATCGTTGGCGATTTGCACGGCACGGGCGCGA
>CAYQYP010000561.1:0-3364 GCA_964421755.1 uncultured Acidobacteriota bacterium | reverse complement strand
TCGTGCGCGGCTCCTTGCGATTTCGCATGCGGCGCGATTCCTGCCGAGTCCCGCCGGTCGGTCCACTTTTTCGACAGCCTCCGTCGTGACGGCTCCATTCGACCGCTGCCTTCGCTTAACCAGGCTTGACAGGCAACTTGGAGCCAACCGCTCGATACTCGGTTCGTCTCCTAAGGAACTTCAAGCGTGGTGCGGGTTCCAGAGGCGCCCAAAATTGAAGTTTCTTTCAGCAGAAATGCGTCCCTGAAGGGGGCGTTTATAAGGCTAACAACGGAAGACACGGGCCGGGTCGGATCGAGCTGCTCGCATGGCGGGGATTAGAGCTGCCGCCAGAAGCACGACCGTCAGGAAGACGGCGACCAGGGCGAACACGATAAGATCCCAGGATGCGACATTTGCCATGGCGGTGGCCAGCCAACGGGCGGCGTAACTGGCGCAGACGAGCCCCAAGATGAGGCCGACAATCGCTGCTGACAACAAATTCCGGACGACTATTGCAACTGCCTGCCGCGGTAACGCGCCGAGAGCTATTCGGATGGCTATTTCCCGGCTTCGTCGCAGCACGGACATCGACACCACGCTGTACAACCCGACAAAAGATAGCAGGACCGATCCAAGTGCGAAGATTCCGAGCAGGCTGGCGGTCAGCCGGTAAGGGGTAAGCGCCAGCTTCATCATCTCGTCGCCAGTCGTCAACTGATGGATCGGAATTTCGCGAGCCACCGATTGCCAGCGGCTGCTAACCGCCGGGACGACCGGTCGCGCTGATCCGTGGGTCGACACGATCAGGTTGCCGTGCACTGATTCTCCCGGAGCCGGCGGCATGTAAATATGCGGCGAAGAAGCGTCCCACACCGAATTGTACCGATTGTTCCGCGCGACTCCGATGACAGAGCCCGGCGTCTCTCGGTCCCGGCCGAAACCGAGAGTTACCCGTTTGCCTACTGGATCCTGCCGATGCCACAACTTCTCCGCCAGCGCCTCATCTACCACCACCGGCCGCAATTCCCTCAGCTCGTCACCGGCGCGGAAGTCCCGACCGGAGACGATTGCGATCTCCAGAGTGCGAAAGAACCCGGCACCCACGATATTGTAGTTCGCCTGCACCGAGTCTTCCGGGCTCGACGTCCCGTTCGAGACTCGGACCTCGGTTCGCATCATGCTCAGCGGCGCATTCATGGCGAGGGTCGCCGAACGAACCCCTGGCACGTTACGAATTTCCTCGAGTAGCCTCTCGGTCTGCCCGTTACCAGGCGACGGCTCGGAGGGCATGTCGAATTCGACAGCCATGAGGTTTGAAGCGCCGAAGCCCAACTCCTTGGAATGTGCGGCAATCAGCGTGCGGTACAACATGCCGCTACCCACCAGGAGGAGAGTGGCGAGCGCGATTTGGCCGAGGACCAGGGTCATCCTCAATCCATGAGGTCCCGCCATGCCGCTGTTTCCGGTCGAATCTGTCAGGCCTGAAACCAAGTCAACGCGACTCGCGCGCATCGCCGGGATGATTGCGACAAAAGCCGTGAGCAGGGCAGTCAGGGCAATGCAGAAGCCGACTGTACGCACGTCAAGCTCGAGCTCCAGGTTGAGTGGCAGGCCAAGCGCTCTCGGGAAGGAATTCATCAGCCGATTCAGAGCGTAGGTAATCAGCAGGGACAGCGCGAAACCGCAGACAGCAAGGACGCCGCTCTCAATGAGGAGCTGTCTGATCAAGGACGATCGCCGGGCACCCAAAGAGAGGCGGATGGACATCTCCTTGGTCCTTGAAACGGCCCGCCCGAGGAGCAAACTGGAAATATTGGCGCAGGCAAGCAACAGAAAGACGCCGGTCCCGATGCCCAGGACAGTGAGCAGCCTGGTCACGGTCGGGCGATGTCCGGGCCAAAATCTCGATTGGCTGGCCGGGAGCACGACCGCTGAAATCTTCTGGTTACTGAGGGGATGTGCCTGCTCGAGGCCTTTCATCAAGACATCTAACTCCGCCTGAGCCTGCTCTTTGGTCGTGTCCGCTCGCAGACGTCCGACCATCAACAGGAAGCGAGCCGACCTGGTCTCCAGCACACTGTGTTTCTCGAAACTCGGGAGAACCAGGGGAACACCGCGTAGCGGGATCCAAAAAACGGGCGGTTCCAGCCAGCTCAGGTCAACGCCGCGATAGCTCGCTGGCGCGACTCCTATGACCGTGAATGGTTGACCGTTGATCCGGATGGTGGTGCCAAGTACCGCCGGACTCCGGCCGAAGTGGCTACGCCACAGCTGCTCGCTCAAGACCACGCTCAGTTGATCCTGGGCGCTGCCTGGATCGAAGTCGCGCCCGAGAACGAACTGGACCCCAAGCATCGAAAAGTAGTTCTCCGAAACCGCTTCCCCAGGCAGGCGGAAAGTCCCGGGCGACGCCTGGAGGTTCAAGGGCAGGCGAACGTAGGCGGAGAGCGCCTCCAGGGATTTTACGGACTTGGAGAGATCCACGTAGTCGGGGTAAGAGCTGGAAAGGTATTTGCTGGTCGCCCGATCGAAGCTGAAGGCAGTGACCATCTGGGCGGAATGAGGAACAGGGAGTGGGTTTACGAGCGCGCTTGTCGTCGCATTGAATATCGTTGTCGCAATCCCGATACCGATGGCCAGACTGAGCACCGCCCCGACACTGAAGACGCGGTTTCGACTCAGAACGCGTACCGCAAACCGGAAGTCCTGCAGCAATGACCACCTCCTGGAGGCAGGCGGCGTCTGCGCAAACCAACGGGGCAGATCGCCCGAAGGATGATAAGCCATCTGCCGCCATCGGTGCCAGAGGTTCGGAATGCCAGACCGGACATCTTAGGAGCGCGGATTCTCCCGCCTTGGAGCGCCGATTCTCCCGCTTTGGAGCGCGGACGTCCCGTCCGCACTGGGATCGTGGGCATCTTGCCCGGCGTCGAGCGAGTAGCGATCAGCACGCGCTCGCGACAACCCAACGGCGGGGCAAGATGCCCGCCGCGCGGACGGGACGTCCGCGATCCCAGTGCGGACAAGATGTCAGCGCTCCAAGACAAGATGTCCGCGCTCCCCGCCCGCCGTTTTATGAATCCTTCTTCGGCAATGGCGTACTCTCCACGGGCTGATCTGACTCGAGGCGAACGTCTCGCCTGGCTGGTTTCGTTTTCCCGCGCTCCCGCCATAGTCGATACCCTCGGTAAACGAGGGCCAGGCCAGCCCAGGTAGCGACGACCACCGATGGGTAGACCAATACGCTCGGGAACACCGCGAACAGGATCGCCAGTCCGCAAAGCAGGACGCCTGCGATCATGGTGAGTCGTGCTTCGATTGGGTCGAGGACGCGACGGTCCGTGAAGGCGGCACCGATGGCGTTTCTTACTCTCAGAGCGCC
>CAYQYP010000560.1:0-9588 GCA_964421755.1 uncultured Acidobacteriota bacterium | reverse complement strand
TTACGCTGGCCTCGATCTTTCTTTCCTTCGGTGTCAGCTCAGCCATTGGCATGATCTTCGGTATTTACCCTGCCGTCCAGGCCTCGAACCTCGACCCGATCGAGTGTCTGCGGTACGAGTAGGGGGAAGACAAGAAGACTGGGAGACAAGGAGACTGGGAGACACGGAGACCAGGTCCGTTAGACCGATACGTCTATAGAAATGCTCCTAATCTCCTTGTCTCCTTGTCTCCTTGTCTCCTTGAGGTACTTGCCTTTGCTGACTCTGCTAAACTCTAGCCCACTATGCCGCTTCCGCTTGGGTATCGCAGCTGGCAGGCCTTAGCACGCATCCTCTTCGGCTACTGCATAGAGTACCTGGGCAAGGTCTGGGGAACGACCGCCGCTATAAACGTGATTATCGGCGACGGCGAGACGTTCGGGGCCAAGGTAGCCAATGCCCTGACCTCGATCCCCGACCTCACCCGGACGTACCGCCAACTGCGCTACGTCGCCGACCACGCCCCCGAGATCAACGCCGCGCTGGATTATCTTCGCGAGCAGGTCCCGACTCCCGAGGCCCTTCAGGTCGCGATCGACCGGACATACGCAACACTCCATGGACTGAACACGGCACTCGCACGCTTTGCTCAGGTGAAAGACAACGTCCTCGGCTGGTCCTGGCAACCGACCGAGACCTATCGACTGCTCCAGGAGGGGTGGGCGGCAGTCCCCGACCTGAATGCCTTCCAGGTATTGGCCGCCTCTTCGCAGCACGCCGCCGAGGCCCTGAGACGATTGCGTCAGATTGACATCAATCCGCTTTATCAGATCCTGATGAACGCAATCGACAACTTTGCGCGGGACGAAATAGTCGCGACTGTTGTTGTCGCGACCGCCGCTCTGCTGATCAGCTCCGCAATCGGAGTTGCCGTCGGAAGGTTCTGGGCGAGACGGGGATTACCCGGTATCCTCGTAAGGCAGGTTCAACGGCTGGGCGTTCGTTTCTTTCCCGGCTGGTACCGAAGGAACCTGCCCCGTGTGCTGGGTCCGGAACTTTATGCGCTTGCGGAGCAGCATTTTTCTGAGAAAGCCGGGAAATCACGGTAAAATGCCTGCGCACTTAAGAACATGCGGAAAATCCTACCGTTTTTCCTGCTGACGGTGCTGTTCCTTTTCTTGCCGTATCGTCCTGCCCCCGAAGCCCGGACCACCGAGAAGGATCTGCTCAGACTGTTCGACGACGTCCTGCGCGACGTCTCGAGGATTCGCGGACTTGAAGTGAAAGCTCCGATCAGCAAGGCGATTCGGAGCAAAAAGCAGATCCGGGCGATGCTCAAGGAGAGCATTGAAAAGGCCTACGCCTCTGGTCAAATGGAAACCGAGAGGCTCTGCCTGATCAAACTCGGCGTCATGCCTTCAGAATTGAAATTCGAGAAGTTCCTGGTGGATCTGGAGGCTGAACAGATCGCCGGATACTACGACACCCGCAACAAGACCTTCTACCTTGCGGATTGGCTCCCCGTTGAAAACCAGAAGTCCGTTATGGCACATGAGCTTGTTCATGCCCTTCAGCATCAGAACTACGACATGAGCGCCTTCCTCGAGCGGATCGAGGGAAACGATGATCACGCCATGGCTCGTCTCGCCCTCCTGGAAGGCGATGCAATGCTCGTCATGTTGGATTACGAACTTGAACCGCTCGGCAGGTCGATGATCGAGCTCCCAAACTTCAAGATGCTGCTGGACTTTTTCTCCCGGCTGGACGACCCGGAGGACGAGGCCACCAAGGCGGACAAGGTGTTCAAGACCGCGCCCGTCTTCTTCCAGGAGTCCGCGATGTTCCCCTACATCTCCGGAGGGGCCTTCGTTCAGACCTTCCGCAAGGTAAAAACGTGGAAGCAGGTCGACGCCCTCTACAAACGGGTCCCCCAGTCCACCGAACAGGTGATGCACTTGCCGAAGTACCTCATCGAGAAGGATGCGCCGACCCCAATAGAAGCCGCCCTCCCCACTGAGCTCGCAGAATCAGAATGGACACGGGTCCACAGTAATGTCCTCGGAGAATTCGGGCTGGGAATGGTCCTCAGGCAGAGTTACGACTCCGGAGAGGCCGGCCGCGCCGCTAAAGGTTGGGACGGCGATCGCGTCCAGCTGTTCAAGAGCACCAAGGGAAAACTGGCCCTGTCGATCCGCTCAGTCTGGGATACGCCTTACGACGCGAATCACTTCTACAAGTGCTACCAGGCGGTCATCAGCAAAAAGTACCCCGACGCCGTCCGAGAAGTAACTAATGACGGAGTCACTTGGAAATCCTCCGGTCAGCGAGCCGTGATTCGACTGTCGGGCACCCAGGTCGACAGCCTCGAAGAGGACCTGTAGGCGCAGAAGTGCGTTCGGCCCACAGGTATTGACGGAAGGCCGATGTCGTGCGGAGAGCGAGATCGAATGGAGCCGCGCACGAAAGCGAACGGCAGTGAGCGAGAGTAAGCGGACCACCAATCATTCGCTAAGTCGCTACATTTAGACACGAAGCAGTGGAGCGAGTCAGGTGGTCCGCTTACTCTCGCTCGCTTCTCTCGCTCTCGTGCGCGGCTCCATTCGATCTCGAATCCGGCGTGAACTCGCCCCGGCTCATCCGGCTATTAACATCGACGTGAACATTTTCAACACCCTCACTACGTGCGCGCTCCGAAAAGGCACGGCACGGCGGCGAGAGGCAGGCTGGGGCCGACCGCTATCGAGTGTATCTTCGATCGATCCAGACACCGAGGGCGAGGGTCAGGCCAAGAAGGATGACTGCGCCGGCGCCGGCTGCCAAGTCGCGAAAAACGCTCCAATCCATTGAGTGAAGTCTCCTGGGGTTGTAGAAGAAGACATCATTTTCTATCTTCTGGTTTCACCCGGGTGGAGCCGAAACAGGTCGGCCGAGGAATTTTTCCACGCGCGACGTCGCACTCCTATTGCGGGAAAACGCAGATTTCCTGTAACGTTGATATCTGGTGATTGCAATTTCCCTACCAAGGAGAGTCGCTGAATGAGGCTGCATAACTTCCGTTTTCTCGCCGTGGCTTTGGTCCTGCTTCTTCCCCCGACAGCAATTGCTCTGGCACAGGATCCGGTCGTCCCTCCAGAGGGCGTGACCGCCGATTCCGACTGGCTGTACGGTAAACACCTGGAGCAGGTGAACGCCATCATGCTGGAGAAGGACTTGGCTGTTCGGACCCAGAAACTCGAGAATTACACGAAGAAGCTCGACCCGAAGGCCAAAATACTTCCGTACATGGAAGGTTTCTTAACCCAGACTGCGGAGGAGTACAGGACAGCGGGCAAGACCGCCGAGGCCGACGCCATCATGGCCAAGGTTGCTCAACTCTTCCCGAACAGTCCGACGCTGAAGCAACAAGCTTTTCTGGCCGCAGTCCAAAAACAGGACTGGCCGAAGGTTTTGGAGCTCGGCGAGCCGATTTACGCGCAGAGTCCCACGCCGGAGCTGACGGTGACACTGGCGCAGGCCGCCATCCAGGCCCAGAATGCGCCCAAAGCGCTTGAATTCAGCCAGAAGGCCGTGGAAGCGCTGGGGCCGGAAAAGGGGCTTTTTTTCCTCGGTTGGCTTGGCGATTACTACGTGGCACAGAAAGACACGGCCAAGGCACTCGAGTACTACGAAAAGGTGCTTGCCACGGTGCCCGGCGAAGCACCCCCGGCAGGCTGGGACGCCAATCAGTGGAGCGTGCGAAAGGGCGGTATCTTCTTCTTCAAAGGCAATCTGGCGTACGGCGCCAAGGACTATCCCACCGCGATTCAGAATTACACCGAGACGGTGAAGTATCTCCCCCACCATGACGCCGCCTACTTTCAGATGGGGATGAGCTACTGGCGCGCCCAGGATCTCGACAAGGCCCAGGCTGCTTTCGCGAAGGCCGTCGTTTTGAACAAGCAGGCTTCGGCCAAGGCTCGCGAATACCTGGAGCAGATCTGGAAGCCTCGTCACAACAACAGTGTAGAAGGTTTGGACGCATTTCTCGCCACGGCCAAAGCCGAGCTGAAATTGTAGCCTCCCACCAGATGGCCACGGATTACACGGATTCAGGGATCAACGAATCCGCGTAATCCGTGGCCGGTCCCTACTCCCCCGCCCGATTCTGCCCAACTTTCAATCTCCGGCAGCCTTTGAAGTTGACAAGCTGGTCAACTTGGAAGATGATTCGGTTTATCCCAGGCCGGAATAGGTTCGCCAATTTGGTTCAGCAACCTATCTTTTATCAACACACCACATTTCGGGGAGGCAAGGTATGACTCGTTTTGTACGCGCGAGCGCGGCTTTGTGTGTCCTGATCCTGGCCCTGACTGGACTCGGTCTTGCCCAGACAAGCGCGAGTTTGGCCGGTGTAGTCAAGGACGGGACCGGAGCCGTCATCCCGGGGGCCAATGTCACTTTGACAGAGCCCGCCAAGAACCTCAGGCTAGAAACTGTCACTTCCGACTCGGGCACTTTTGATTTCCCTACCCTGCAGCCTGGCACCTACACGGTCGCGGTGGAAATGGCCGGCTTCAAGCAGGTGGTCAAAAGCGGAATCATCCTGGAGACCAACCAGAGGCAGTCGGCCGGAACCATCGTCATGGAAGTCGGCGAAGTGACTTCAACCATCCAGGTAACCGCCGATTCAGGCCAGTTGCAGGTGAAGACGCGAAGCGGCGAGCAGGCGGAAATCGTCACCGGCCGCCAGGTGCGTGAACTGGCCATCAACGGCCGTAACTACCTCGACCTGGTCAAGATTATCCCGGGCGTCGTGACCACCGGAAACTTCCAGGTTGCCGGTCCCGGCGGCTTTGGGAACATCAGCATTAACGGCACCCGGATGGATCAGCACAACCTCACGATCGACGGTGCCACCAACGTGGACACCGGTTCGAACGGGACGCAACACGTTGCCCTGAATATGGACGCCATCGAGGAATTTCAGGTCTTGACGTCCAACTACCAGGCAGAGTACGGGCGGTCCGGCGGCGGTGAAATCAAGATCACCAGCCGCAGTGGCACCAAGGACTTCCACGGCACCGCGTACCTGTTCCACCGCCATGAAGGAATGAACGCCAACACGTTCTTCCGTAACGCCGACAAGGCGCAAAGGGCGCTGTACCGCTACAACTATTTCGGGTACAACGTCGGCGGGCCGGTGAAGCTCGGGAATTTCCTGAAAGACAAGATGTATTTCTTCTGGGGCCAGGAGTGGCACAAGCAACTGGTTCCGGTTGGCCTGCAGCAGAACCGCATGCCGACCGCCCTGGAAATGGCCGGTGACTTCAGCAAGACCACCGACGGGTCCGGCAAGGACATCACGGTGACCGACCCATTGACCAAACAACCGTTCCCGAACGAGATTATCCCGGCCAACCGGATCAGCCCCAGCGGCCAGAACATCCTGAAGCTGTTCCACAAGTACGAGAACATGCCCGAGAAGCTGCCGGCATTCAACCACCAGTCGCAGGAGAGCATCAACTACCCGCGGCGGCAGGAAAACATCCGCGTTGACTATAACATCACGGAAAGCCTCCGCATGTTCGCCCGCTTCACGCAGGACTACGACCAGCAGATCATGCCGTACGGCGTCGGGTGGACGTCTGGTCAGAATTTCCCGTTGACACCCACGGACTTCAAGCAGGGGCCGGCGAGAAATGCCTCGTTGAACCTGACCTGGGTCATGAGCAACACGATGACCAACGAGTTCGTGTTCGGCCCAAGCCAGAACAACCTGACCCTGGACCCGATCGACCCGGATGCCGCGACGATGAAGGGGATCGGCTTGACCTTCGCGCCCCCGTATCCCTATTCGCCGTACCAGTTCGTGAACATCAACTTCAGCGGGCATGGGAGCTACGGCGTCATCAACAACTACAGTCAGTTCCCGTACAAGAACTCCAACACGACGTTCGACATCTACGACAACCTGAACAAGATCTGGGGAGCACACTCGTTCAAGATGGGTGTGTACTACCAGCGGCAGCGCAAGGACCAGGCGGCCGGGTCGTCGATGACGCTCAACTTCTCGAACAACTCGAACAACCCGAACAACGCCGGGCACCCCTACGCCAATGCGATCATGGGCAACTTCGACACGATGAACGCGCCCAACCGGACGATCGGCCAGGGGCAATACCGGTCGACCAACTTCGAGTGGTACTTCCAGGACAACTTCAAAGTGTCTCCGAAGTTGACAGTCGACATGGGAATCCGGTTCTCGTACATCGGTCCCCAGTACGACGACCGCGACCAGGAGCGCTACTTCATCCCGGAAAACTGGGATCCGGCGAAGGCTGTAACACTCTATAAAACGGGCCTCGATGGATTTGCCGTGAATCCCTTGACAGGAGAGACCGGGTTGGCCAAGTACCTCATCGGCCGCATCATCCCCGGCTCCGGCGATCCGTTCAACGGGATGACCCACATCCGCGGCGGCTTCGACAAGCGTGCCCCGCAGATCGGACCCAATGTGGGTTTCGCCTATGACGTTTTCGGCAACGCCAAGACGGTCGTCCGTGGCGGCGCCCGAATCGCATACGACCGCGTATCCGGCAACACCTCGGTGTTTCCGGCCGTCGGCCAGCCGCCGGTTTACCTGAACCCGCAGTTCCTCTACGGGAACATCGACACCGTTGGCGGCAGTGGCGATCCCATCCTTTCTCCGTCCAACGTCCACGGCATCGACCGCTCGGGTAAGAACCCGTTCGTCAACAGCTTCAGCCTCCAGGTCCAGCAGCAGTTGCCCAACGACACGGTGCTCAGTATCGGCTATGTCGGCTCGACCTCGGGCCACCTGTGGCAGACGTTCAACCTGAACTACAGTCCGTACGGCGAGCTGTTCACGAAGGCAGCCCAGGACCCGGTCAAACACGGGGGAACTGTTCCCGACGTCCAGGCGGGCATTGCCCAGGTCTACCTTGACGCTGGTTACAAGTATGACGGCTCCAAAGCCTACGATGCCAACTTCCTGAAGAAGTACCCGGGCTACGGCACGGTCCAGTACCGCGGCCCGATGGGCTCATCGAACTACCATTCCATGCAGACGATGATCCAGCGCCGCTTCGGCAAAGGCCTGACCTATGCGATTGCCTATACCTGGGGCAAGGCGATGGACACGGCCAACGGCCTGGGTGACTACCAGAACCCGGTCTGCGCCCGCTGCTATGATTACAGGCGTGCGAGCTTTGACCGGACCCACAACCTGGCGATCAACTATGTCTGGAACACCCCGGGCGTGGCGAAGTTCTTCTTCGACAACCCGGTCGGTCGCGCGATCTTCGACAACTGGCAGCTGTCGGGGATCAGCCAGTTCCAGACCGGCTCCCCGGCTGAACCGAACTTCGGTCTGACGACCAAGTCGGGATCCTCAATCAACGCCAACCAGAGGGTCGCGGGATCCTGGACGGAAGGTGCCAGGATTCAGGTGGTCGGTGATCCGATCCCGAGTGATCAGGGACGCATGAGCTGGATGGATTATTCCGCACTTCGACTTCCGGAAATCGGCCAGATTGGCGGCAGCCGCCAGTGGATCGACAGCCCGGGGATCAACGTCCACGACATCTCGCTCTTCAAGAACTTCCCGCTGTGGAGCGAGCAGGAGCGCTTCCTGCAGTTCCGCCTCGAGATGTTCAACGCGTTCAACCATCCGCAGTTCACCGGCTTCAACTCCGGCATGACCTTCGAGATGGCCGACAGCGCCATGACCGACTACAAGGCTAAGCAGCAGGCTTCGCCCCAGACGGTCCGCGGATTCGTCGGCGGGATCTCCCCACCCAACCCGAACACCTACCGGTTGGGCCGTGGAAACGGTGAGGTCAACGGGCAGCCGAGCAACGTATCGGCAAACCGCGTCATCCAAGTCGCTCTGAAGTTGTACTTCTAGTTCTCGAGAACTTCGAGCAAAGGAAGGGCCGCGCTCCTGGCGGCCCTTTTTGCTTTTGGCGGCTTGTCTGACGAATCCCCGCCGGACGATTCGCGTCTAGCGGTATAGAGGGGTTCCATGTACCGGACAATTCCATCCGCTATCGCAATTTGTCTGATCGCCTTTTTCGGCACATGCCCAACCAGCGTGGCTCAGGGAACGATCTACACGATTTTCGGCCAAGTTCAAAGGCCGGATGGAACGGCTGCGTCACGGGTCAGCGTCCAGATCGCGGCGAGCTTCGGATACGCGGCAGAGACAACATCTAACGACCAGGGCCAATACGACTTTCCAGGTTTGCCAGCCGGCCGCTACAGACTTACCGCCTATGACCCCACCAACCCGGAGATACGCGCCGAAGCTGCCGAAACCGACGTCACCCGGGCGCCAGGCCAGCGGGTCATGGTCCACCTGTTTCTCCGGGAGACCGCCAGTGCTCCCGGGAAATCCCCTGAGCGCCCGGTCGTCTCCGTGCCTGAGATGACCATGCAGGTTCCGAAAAACGCTCAAAAAGCCTACGAGAAGGCGCTTGAACAGAAAGGCAAGGGGGAGGTGGATCGCGCTGCTGAGAACCTGGAGAAGGCACTTGCCATCTACCCGACTTACTTCCAAGCCTTGACGCTGCGGGGCGAATTGGCTGTCAGGCAGGGCCAGACGGCCGAAGCGCTGCAAAATTTCTCCACCGCTCTTGGAATTAACCCCGATTTCGCACCAGCCCTGCGCGGCTCCGGCTTCTGTAAACTGCAGCAGCGGAAGGTCACCGAGGCTGCCCTGGACCTGGAACGGGCCGTCCAACTCAACCCGCTCGACAGCGATGCGCACCTTTACCTCGGCATCGCGACGCTCGCGATGGACAAGAGGATCGAGGCCCGCCAGAGCCTCGAACAGGCCCTCCAACTCGCGCCCACCGGCGCAGTCACGGCACATGTATATCTTGCCAACCTCGAGGCTGCCGAAGGCCATTTCCGGGCCGCAGCCGATCAGCTGGCTTCCTACCTTGCCGCCCAACCAAACGCCCCGAACGCGGAAAAACTGAAACTCCAGGAAGCCCAGTGGCGCCAGCGCGCCGGGCAGTGAACTGCACTGCCGACTGCGCACTGCGCACTGCCGACCAAGGGACTCCCAGCTCAGCATTTACAGCGAGCCAACCGGGCCGTAAAGCGGCGGATTCTGAAAAGCGAATCCGCCCTACGACTAATTGTTTACGCACGCCGAGCGGTCGTAGGGCGGATTCGCTTTTCAGAATCCGCTGGCTTTACGGCCCGGTTGGCTCGCTGTCTTGGCCAGTTGATCAGTCGGTCAGCCGGTGGTCGGCAGTCGTCAGTTGGCAGTGCGCAGTGCGCAGTGGGCAGTGGGCAGTGGGCAGTGGGCAGTGGGCAGTGGGCAGTGGGCAGTGCGCAGTGCGCAGTGCGCAGTGGGCAGTGGGCAGTGGTTTCGGGGCAAAAAAAAGCCCCCGAGACTCGGGGGCTTTTGGGGGATTAAATCCGGCGGTGACCTACGTTCCCACACGGCTTCCCGTGCAGTATCATCGGCGCTGGAGGGCTTAACTTCCGTGTTCGGAATGGGAACGGGTGTGGCCCCTCCGCTAAGACCGCCGGAAATCTTTCCGGAGCGCCCGAGAGCGCTCCGCAATCTGGAAGAGATGAAGGGCAAGGCTGCCACAA
>CAYQYP010000559.1:0-7140 GCA_964421755.1 uncultured Acidobacteriota bacterium | reverse complement strand
GGCAGTCGATAGCTGGCCGTCACTTCCCGCTTTTCACCCGGCAGCAGGGAGAAGTAGTTGTCATCCCAGAGAACCGGCAGAATCTCTTCTCCATCCTTGCCCGCCAGGATCTGGAGTCGAACCATGAAGGCGAGCGAATTGCCTGGGTTGCTGATCATCACTCGAGCCTGTTGGTCCTGACCCGTCGTCCGGTATTGAACCGCGCCCTTCAACCGGACCTCGGGCATTTCCTGAAGGGAGGTGAAATCGGCGAACGAAGAGAGCGGGGTGTAGTACCACTTTGCCTTTGAATCATCGAGCACGTCAGGCTTTGTCGACAGCCAGTAGAAATTCCTGCTGATGACGCGGCCGGTTGCATCGGCCAACTCCAGCTTCAGGAAATAGGTTGTGCTCAAATCGGCAAGGTCCGGTATCTGCAGGACCCGCGCAACCCCGTCGGCATTCACCTCGACCGGCATCGACTTGGCGAATCTCTCCTGCAGAGAGAAGTCGAGCAGCCGAATCGTGGCCGTGAGGTCCTTGAACGGCTTATACAGGGAATTAACGACAACCACCGAGCGATCGTCATACGAGTACTGGATATGAAGCGGTTCGCAGGCCAGTCTGCTTCCGAAATATGATCCGGCCGGCCTGAGGAAGAAATCGTACAGGTGCCATATCATCGACGGCCAGGCGTTGTTTTGCATCCATTGGATCACGCCGGTCGAAACGTACTTGTTCCGGCCGTAGCCCTCGAACATGGCCCGGTGAGCCTCGTATGCCATTGCCTGGGATTTCTTCGCATAGTCTTCCAAGTCCCGGGCGGTCCCGTATCGGTTGCCCAACGCCTCGGTGAAGACGTTTAGTGTCTTGAAGGCGCCTCCCCCGCAGTGGAAGTTCCAGTATTCGTCAATTGGCCAGAGGTGTTCCGGCGGGATCATCCTGCGGATGCTTTCAACGGGAGGAACGGCTGGGCCGGGTCCGATTTCGGTCGCGAAACCGAACGCACCCCCTCGAGCCTTATCGGTCAGCCAGTAAATGGGGGGCACGTACTCGTAAGGCCCCCTCATCTTCACGCCGCTGGCCCCGCTGTATTCCGCCTTTTTTTCTGTTGCGGAAGAGAGAACCGGATTTGGCCACTCGAGTTCTTTCAAGACGTCCAGGTAGGCCTTTTCAACCTTGGCAGGCGGTGGCCCGTCGCTCCCGTTCAGCCAGACGAATACGGACGGGTGGCTCCGGAGGCGAAGAATCTGCGATTTCAACGACTCGACAGATACCCGGTGATCCTCCTCGTCCCAATCCTGCCACTTTTCCCAGTGGTCGCAGCAGCACCATCCGGGCATGAGCAGCACGCCCTGCTCGTCGCAGTAATCCAGGAAGTGATCGTCTTCGAGTTTGCCCTCGAGCCTGATCGTGTTCAGATTCATGTGTTTTACGTATCGGATTTCCGCTTCCTGCCGCTCGGGAGTCCCGCGCAAAAGCATTTCGGGCGTATAGCCGGCGCCCCGGATCAGAATCCGCTGTCCATTGATCCGGAAGACCGTATGCCCGTTCTCGGTCATCTCCGACGTGACCTGCCGAATCCCGAACCTGGTTCTTTGCCGATCCGAGAGCGTTGAGCCCTCCGAGAACTCGGTCATCAGTGTGTACAACGGCTGGTCGCCGAGCGGAGCCGGCCACCAGATACGCGGCTTGGAAATTCTCAGCTGCGGGAAATCAGCCACGCTGAATGAGATCGTCTTGGTCTCGCGCGGGGCAAGCTCGACGGGCTGCGAAAATTCGATGGTATCAATACGACCCTTGAGTGTTCCTTTGACAACCCGGTCAACTGCGTTACGCACTTCGGCAGTGACCTTCAGTTCCGCCTTGTCGACGGCCGGGGTGTCGAGCGTGCTCTGGACCTGCGGGTACCGTATTGAAACGGGGCCGGTCGTCGTCAGGTAGACATCCCGGTACAATCCCATCATCTTGTCCGGAGGCGCCGGATTCCAGTCGACAAACGTGATTCCCAGGTCGCTCGGCAGCGGTGGGAATACCTCGACTGCCAGTACGTTTGGGCCATCCTTCAGGATTTGGCGCGTTACGTCGAACTGATAGACGCGGAATGAGCCGGCAACGTCTTTGGCGTCGGCGATCTGCGCGCCGTTCAGCCAGATGTTGGCCCGGAAATTGATGCCGTCGAAGTGGAGCCAGGTGATGCCGTTCGGCCGAGCAGCGGGTGGTGCGAACTCGGTTCGATACCACCAGGATTGGCGAAAGGGGCTGTCGTCCGGCATCGGCTGATTCGAGAAGTTCGTTCCGATCGGGTAGCGGACACCCGGAAATCGCCGAAGATTCATCCCGAAATGCGGGTCCGGATAGATTTCATTCCGCACCAGGGCCGCCACAACCGTGGAAGGCACCGTGGTAGCGAACCAGCCGGCGGGTTTGTAAGCCCGGGTAGAGACCACGGACCCTGGCTCCTTGACATCCGCCGAGGAACGGATAACCCAGCCCTTTTGGAGCCGGGTCAGGGCCGGTCCCTGCGCGGCAAGCGAAAGCGTCGATGAGATCATTGTCACTGCGCCAATCGTGAGTATGAGGTTCCTGAACAATAGTCCAACTGCCATAGTTGTTCTCCCCCGCCGTTCCCCAGTGACGGCTAGGCATACTGTAATGCCGAGGAGACAAGGAGACAAGGAGACAAGGAGAAGATGTCATTCGTGGATACTGCTTGTACAATTACGGCTTAAGTCAATGCCCGGAGAAACACTGACTTCGCGTGAACGCGTCATCCGCACGCTGAATCGACAGCCCGTAGATCGTTTCCCGATCGATCTGGGGAGCCACATGTCGACGGGCATTTCGGCATTTGCATACCGCAATCTGCGCGAATACCTTGGCTTGTCCGTTGACTCCATCTGGGTGCCTGATCTCGTTCAGATGCTCGCCTATATCGATCGCGACGTCCTCGAGCGGTTCCACGTTGACTGTATGCTCCTGGAGCCGCGGTGGCCAAACTCCTGGCAGTGGCGGGTTCGTGACCCGTACGAATTTGAAGTGCCGATCTCGTTTCGTCCGTTTCTGGACGAGGCGGGGAACTGGATCATCCGGCAGGGAGTCGACGAGATGCGGATGCCCGCCGGCGGTTTCTTCTCGGACGGTGCCTGGCTGTCCGACTGGGGTGGGCTCAGCGAGGACGACGCCATCGAACTGTACGCCCGGGAGGCAGAACGAATCTACAAAGAGACGCCCTACGCCACTAACTTCGTCGGCTACAGTTACGGCGGCGGCTTCGGAGCCTTCTTTGGAGGCATTGAGCGCTGCATCGCGATGATGGAGAGCCCCGGGACGGTACTGGCTGAACATGAGGCACTGCTCGACCAGTACCTCCGAAGAGCGGGGAAGATCATAGACCGGTTCGGCCGGTACATCCAGCTCATCACGATCAGCGATGACATGGGGACGCAGGATCGCCCGATGTGCCGTCCTCAGCTGGTCGAGGAGTTTTCGGCCCCATTCATCAAACGCTTTTGCGAATTCATCCATCGAAACAGCGATATCAAGATATTCATGCACAATTGCGGTTCCATCCGGCCCCTGATCCCGATCCTGATGGATTGCGGCGTGGACGTGCTCAACCCGGTTCAGATCTCCGCGGCTGACATGGATCCGGCTTCACTGAAAGAGGCATTCGGTGAGGGCATCATTTTCTGGGGCGGAGGGTGTGATACCCAGAACGTGCTCGGTACAGCAAAGCCGGCAGATGTTTCGCGGAACGTAAAGATGCTTGCCGCCATTTTCAAGCCTGGCGGCGGGTTCGTCTTTAACCCGGTTCACAACGTCCTGGGCGATGTCCCGCCAGAGAACATCGTGGCCATGCTGGATACCGCTTACGAACAGTCGTTTTACGATGAAAAGGAACAGCTATGAGGGGAGCCGAGGTCAAGGTAGCCCCGCGCGGGCTGGCTATGCTGGCCGTGCTCGGGGCCGGGATGGTCTATTGCTCGGACATGATCGGATCCGGCGAAGTGATTTTGACCACTCGGAACGGCGCCGTGCTCGGCATCGGCGTCATCTGGGCGGTGCTCGTCGGCATCTTTCTCAAGTACTGGATCGGAGTCAGCGGCGCGCATTACACCGTCTGCACGGGCGAAGGGATGATGGACATGTTCGACCGCATCCCCGGACCACGGCATTGGGTAGTCTGGATCGTGCTCGTGATCCAGCTTCTTGCGGCCAGTATCGCCACGAGCGCCCTCGCCTCCGCTTCCGGCGCATTTGTCAGTGCCCTGGTGCCTGTTTCGCCGTACATCGCCGGATGGCTCGTATGCCTGGCCGCGTTCCTGATTGCCTGGTCGGGTGGGTTTCAGATCCTGAAGGTTCTGATGAGTATTTTGGTCGCCATGATCATCGTTGGGGTCTTCTATGTCGCGGCTACTGTCTTTCCCCCGCTCTCGGAGCTGTTCCGCGCGTTCCTTTTCCAGATACCCTCCGTCCCGGAATGGGCGGTGACTAAGGCTGGAGTCAGCCCGAATCCCTGGCGGGAGATCCTACCGATGATGGGTTGGGCTGCCGGTGGCTTCGGAAGCCAGGTCTGGTACACGTACTGGGTGATGGGAGAGGGCCATGGAATGACCCACGGACGCGGGTACGGACGCCCGGCCGATCTGGAGACCCTGCGGGGATTGGATGTGGACGCGGCGCGTCGAGTCAAGGGCTGGTGCCGCCTGGTTTACACCGACGGGGCCATCGCTATGGGACTTACAGCGATCGTTACTGCCACTTTCCTGATCGCCGGTGCGGGGATATTGCGACCCAACGAACTGGCACCGGCAGGTTCGGAAGCCGCAATCACGCTGTCGCGCCTCTTTTCGGAAAGGTGGGGGTCAATAGGCGGCCTGCTCTTTATGGTCAGTGCAGCGGCAGCGTTGATCAGTACGCTGACCGTACAGCTGGCCGGCTGGCCGAGGCTCCTGGCGGATGCGTTCCGCATCTGTATCCCCGCCTTCGGGAAGCGGTTCGCTTGGCGGACGCAGTTTCGGATTGTCCTGGTCTTCCTGTTCCTGACGAATATCGTGATTGTCTACTCCTTCGGGCTGAATCCGGTCGGGATGGTCAGGTTGGCGGCGGTGTGTGACGGGCTGCTGCTCACGCCACTGCAGGTCATCTGGATTGCCATCGGGTTATTTGTCGTCATGCCGCGCCTTTACAGTAGGGAGGTGTACCAGGTCCTAAAGCCGCATCGGGTCTTCGGTGTGTTCCTGTTGCTCTCGTGCGTCGTATTCAGCTACTTCGTTTACCAGATCCTGTCGTTCTGAGTCTCAGGGCTATCATGCACTTGTTCGACGGCTTCAGGAGAGCCCTGGACCGGGTCACTCTTTGACGATCATGAAATCGCCGCTTCTTGGCCCGGGAAGCAGCTTCCAGCCTGGATTCACCTTCAACGTCCAACCTTCCCCCTTGAGATGGTCAGGGGAAACCCCAGCGAGTGAGACATAGCCGCGTCCGGCGGCTTGGTCCTCGAGGATCGCTCCAGCGTCGACTGTAAGCGTGCCCCATTCGGCCATCAATTCCCGCCTGGTGTACACGATCTGCTGCTCGGCCATTGGGAAATCGGCCTGAGCCCCGGCGGTTGCCGGAGCAGAGACCAGGAGAATGGTGAGAACTGCAGCCAAACGAGTCATACAGAGAATAGTGCCCCTTAGTGCTTTACGGCTTCAAGTTGCGGTGGCCGGCGGACGAACGGGACGAACGAGAGCGCCTTTCAAAAGCGCCAGGCGAAATGCTAAACTGACCGGCGTGACGCGGCGATCGCACGGGTCACGGTTTGGCCTTCGAAACCAAGCTGGCGTAGCTCAACGGTAGAGCAACTGATTTGTAATCAGTAGGTTGGAGGTTCGATTCCTCTCGCCAGCTCCAGCTAACTGGCGGTTTTCCAATCACTTAGGCCCCGATGCCCGATCTTGACATTTTTGCACTGTGTCACTTTTTGTGCCACTGAGAATCAGTGGGGTTTGCTTTGGGCAGCGCCTGACAACTCACAGCCGTAAAGAGATGCGAATACGTGCATTCGCTCCCAGTTCTTCAAGTTTGTGAATTGTGAGGCTCTCACCCCAGTCGGGGCTACCGTTTCCGCTGCGGATTCGCAATCAGGAAGTTCTCGAGGTTGTTGACATAGATCGAATCGAAGAGATACAGAGGTAAAAAGCCGTCTTCCGAACGGCCCGGACCGCGCGTCGCCAGGTAAGCGTCGATGTTGCGCAGGCGGCTGTCGCCGATCTCCAGAGACTCAATCCTGAACGGCCGAATTGCACGGCTTCCAATTGAGCTTCGCACGACTTTCTTCTCCTTGATATTCCAAGTCGGTTGAAGCCTCGACGCTGCGTCCTCATAGACGACGAGGTAAGGGTTGCCGGAATCGAGAATCAGACGGACATCCCCCCTTGCTGCCGGGACATAAATCTTTCCTCCCCGCTTTTCGCAAGCGACCCTGGTCCCCGAGAGCTTGGGCAACAGGTTGCCGTCTTCTTCGATTTCCAGTTGGCCGCGGCGAGGATCGAGGAGGTAGTTGAACCGGGAGAGGAAATCTCCACCAATGATTCCCTCGATTTCCGCGTCCAAGTTGAAGAGACGCGCGAGATCCCCGATTAAAACGTCCAGTCCAGCCACCGAATGGTTGCCGATACCTAGAGTGTTCACTTGACCCACCGGTAGGGACACCTCCCCGGCGAAGGTGCCCACCCGCTTCACACTCTCCGCCGTGACACCTGCCTTAGCCGCGAGCTTCTCGCTCAGCACGGTAGTGGTCGCCCCGGTGTCGAACAAGAACCGGGATTTCTTCTTTCCGTTGACCGCCACCGGAACCAGCAGCCGCCCATTCTCGCGTACAGTGATTCGAATGACGCCTGGCTTAGCCCTGTCTGTCTCCTGGGCGATCGCCCCGGGCATGGTCGTGAATAGATACGCAATCGCTGCCAACCTGCAAAAAACCGATCCCTGTCTCATGGGGCCTCTCTTTCGGCGGCTGGCTATGGCCGCCCTTGGGCCCTAATGCGGGATCAGGCGGGTGAAGGGGCCGCGGCGAGTCAACAAACTTCTCGCCTCCGTGCCACATTCAAGTCAGTGGGTATACAATCGGTGCATTGAGCCTCTCCCCGAGAAGGGGATGCACCATGACGG
>CAYQYP010000558.1:0-26011 GCA_964421755.1 uncultured Acidobacteriota bacterium | reverse complement strand
CTGCCCGTTGCCCGTTGCCCACCGCCCGCTGCCTGCTGCCTGCTGCCCGTTGCCCGCTGCCCACCGCCCGCTGCCTGCTGCCCGCTGCCCGCTGCCTGCTGTAAAATGAGGTATGTCGCCTGAAGCAACCGCAGCGGTGGAAGCGGTGTATCGCTCGGACTGGGGCCGCATTGTCGCCACGTTGATCCGGCTTTTCGGAGATTTCGATCTGGCCGAAGAGGCTGCCCAGGAAGCTTTTGCCGCGGCCGTGGATCAGTGGCCGGCCTCCGGCGTACCCGAGTATCCCCGTGCGTGGATCATCCAGGCCGCTCGGCATAAGGCCATTGACCGCATCCGGCGTCGCACCCGTTTCGCCGAAAAGCTTGAGTCAGTGGCCGCGTCCGAGATGACTCGGACTGTCGAGCAGCCAGACTACGAAGCGAGCGAGTTTCCCGACGATCGGCTCCGTTTGATTTTCACTTGCTGTCACCCGGCCCTTGCGCTCGAGGCGCAAGTTGCGCTGACGCTTCGAACGCTGGGCGGCCTCGAGACCGACGAGATCGCGCGCGCCTTTCTTGTGCCTTCGAGTACGATGGCGCAACGGCTGGTGCGGGCGAAGCGGAAAATTCGCGACGCCGGGATTCCTTACGAAGTGCCCGGCAAGCGGGAAATGCCGGACCGTCTGGACGCCGTCCTTGCGGTCATTTACCTGATCTTCAATGAAGGGTACGTTGCCACTCGCGGGCAGGCACTCATCCGTGCAGATCTGTGCGCCGAAGCCATCCGCCTCGGCCGGCTGGTTAGCACTCTGATGGCTCCGCAGCCGCCTGCCGAGGCGACGGCGCTTCTCGCTTTGATGCTGCTTCACGATTCGCGGCGGGCTGCCCGGCTGGATGAGGCCGGTGATTTGGTGACTCTGGAAGAGCAGGACCGCGGCCGGTGGGATCGACGGCAGATCGCGGAGGCGCTGCCGCTGGTTGAAGAGGCGCTCCGTGGCGGTCCTGGCCCGTTTGCGCTTCAAGCGGCGGTTTCCGCGGTACATTGCCGCGCCACTCGTCCCGAGGACACGGATTGGCCGCAGATCGTTCGGCTCTACGATGTTCTGGAGCGGGTGCAGCCTTCACCTGTGGTTTCGCTGAACCGTGCTGTGGCGGTTGCGATGGTGGAGGGGCCACGACCGGCGCTGGCTTTGATCGATCGGCTGGCGGCTACGGGCGATCTCGACGGTTATCACCTGTTGCATGCTGCCCGAGCCGATCTGCAGCGGCGCACCGGCGATCCGGCGGAGGCGGCAAAGAGCTATGTGCGAGCACTCGAATTGGTCACCAACGAGAGCGAACGTCGGTTTCTCGAACGCCGTTTGCGCGAAGTCCAGTCACTGGTCTCCTAAGCTCGCATCTGAGTGACGTATTTTCTAGCCAGGTGGAGCCAGCCTGTGGACGGTGATTGTGCGGAAGCTATTTGATTCCACGACTCTGTAACCGGCGGCGCGCAGGCGTTCGAGATCCAGCGGCGCATGCCACAGGACAACCCAGAGTTCTCGATCAGGACTAATACCGTAGCGCTTCACCTCGTAGCCCAAGCGTTCGCTGTAGCCGACCTTGCGCAGTTGATCGCGTTTGGAGTAGTAGTTCACACACCTGAGCGCCCACCTCGGCGCCACCATGACAATGTCTTCCGGCGACGCTCTGACCTCCACATGAGCAATGGCCTGTTTCCACGTGTCCTTGCGGATTGTGTGAAAAAGCCGATACGTTCCCAGCGCGGAAAAACAGATGAGTAGGGATACGAGCGCGACGCCGAGCCACCGATAGCGGATCAGGGTGAGTGCATGAGCCCCCAGGAGGTAGAAGGCCACCGAGGCGGTGATGGTGTGCCTGGTGAAGTAGATCGGAGTCAACAGATAGGAAACGAGACAGGGAAGGACGATTGGCACCAGGAACCAGATAGCCAGCAGAAGCACCCGATCGACCGACGGGGCTCGCGAGCGGAGGAATCCCGAAAGGTCCTGCCACCTCAGCGGTATGAATGCAACAGCGAAAACCACGCAAAAGCTGGCCAGTGCCAAAGAACCGCCGGCATAGACGATCAGAGTGATTGCCAGGTCGCGCAAACTGGGTCTCATCAGGAAGCCGCCGAATCGGTGGATTCCAGTCACCCCGACAGACAGCTTCCAGGCCCAGGGCAGACAGAACACACCAGTAAGCGCCTGGAGCAGTAGCCATCTGCCCAATTTGATCCCGGAGGCAGCGCCCGTCCTGCGACTGATCGCCTCCCAGGCGAAGACGTAGAGGTTCAGGGCGGCAACGACGAATGTTCCGTACATGTGAGTGTGGAGAAGCGCAAGAGACGTGAGGAAGTACGCAACCTCATTGCCAAATGTCGCCCGCTCCTGCAGGCGGAGAAAAGAATACAGAAGGGCCAGGCTCAAAAGAACCATCAGGGCGTAGGGCCGGGCCTCCTGCGAATATGCGATGTGGAACTGCGATAGGGCGAGTAACGAAGCGGCAAGAATTCCTGTCGTCATGTCGAACAAACGACGACCGACAATAAAAATCAGCAGAATCGACGCGACCCCGAAAAAAACAGACGGCAGTCTGACGGCCGATTCCGAAATCCCCGCGACCCGCACCCAGCAATAGAGCAACAGGTCAAACAAGGGCGGGTTGGCCTCAACCGTCGTGCCCGAGCTCTTAATGATGGTTAGAGGGTCCTCCTGGGAGAGGTCGACCGAAACCATTTCGTCGTACCAAAGGTCTTCGGCGGCGAGTCGGTGCAGACGAAGTCCCAGGCCCAAGCCGACAATCGAGATCAGGGCGACCCAGAGAACGAAAGATGAATTGAGTCTAAATTTCGAGATGCCCGTCATTAGGAGTGCATTCTAAAGAACCAGGGGGACGGGAGAGGAGGGAAAAGGGAAAAGACGAGAAAGCCCAGCCACGGATTTCACGGTGGGATCCCGTGCAATCCGTGGCTAAGTTGAATGCAGCGTTTAGCTACGATTGAGTTTCTGTTTTCCCGGGGACGGGCACCTTCACCTCGATGGGTGCCGGTCCGAGGGCATACTCGGTCGGTCCAAGCCGCAGGTCGGACTTCATCATCTCGTCCAAGGTTACAGCGCGGCCGGTGTAGGCGGCTTCGCGTCCCATGATGGCGATCATCGTGGACCTTGCCGTGTTTTCCGCCTCGTTGAAAGGCGTTGCGGTCCGGATCGCGTTCACGAGGTCCACGTGCTCGAGTTCATACGGATTGTCGCGCTTCTCGGCTGCGCCTTCAACCGCGGCCTCTTCCTTCTGGACGCTGTACTGCCAGGCCACGCTGTTGTCCTTCTTGTAGAGAATGCAGTCCCTGCTGTCCAGCTTGGCCCACCCGCTTGTCCCGTAGAAGTACTCGGAGACGTCATTGGCGCACCCATCGACTTGGCGGCACATGCTGTGGACGTGGCGACCGCTCGGCATCTCGAAGTCGATGCTGAAGAAGTCATACTGGTCACCGGTGACGCGACGGGCGCGACCGCCGAATCCGACGGCCTTGGCCGGGTACTCTTCCATGAACCACGCCATGACGTCCAGGTTGTGAACGTGCTGCTCGACGATATGGTCGCCGGACATGGATGCCCAGTTGACCCAGTCGCGGATCAGCCATTCCATGTCGGTCCATTCCGGCTTACGCTCGCGGAACCAGAGTTGGCCCTGATTCCAGAGCACGCGGGAGGAGACGATCTCGCCGATCGCGCCGTTTTTGATCTTGTTGAATGCCTGAATGTAGCTCGGCTGATGGCGCCGCTGAGTGCCCGTCACCACGCTCAGCTGCAGGGTTTTGGCCTTCTGCGCGCTGTCAATAATGGAGCGGATGCCGACCGGATCCACTGCTACCGGCTTTTCCATGAACACGTGCTTTTTGGCATCTATCGCAGCGGCGAACTGCTGCGGGCGGAAGTGTGGAGGCGTCGCAATGAGGACAACGTCCACGCCCGAATTGATGACTTTCTGGTAGGCGTCGAAACCGACGAAACACTTGTCCAGTGGCACTTCCTGTTTGCCCTTCTTGGCGATTTCCGCACGGGCGTCGTCGAGCCGATCCTGGAAAACATCGCCCAGGGCCACCACGCTCAGTCCATCGCCTGCGCCGATGAATTGGAGTGCTGCCCCTTTTCCCCGGCCTCCGCAGCCGATCAGCCCGGCCTTAAGTTCCTTGCCGGCCGGGGCCTTGGCCATGTAGTCGAATTCGTCGGCCGCCTTGCTGCAAGCCGCGGCGAACGCGCCGGCGGCGGCTACCGTCCCGATGAAGGTACGACGGTTCAAGTTGCTTTCATTGGACATAGGTTCTCCTTAAAATGACGGTTAAAACGCCTACTGCGGGGGTAGCTCCCCCTCGAATTCCCGTACGATTCGGAAGCCGACATCGTTTGAATCGGAATACCACCAGATACTTTTCGGCGATTGCGGATCAGTGGCGAGCCAGGCGTCTGTCCTGGTGAAGTCGCGGGCCGCCGATCGAAGGTCAACAGCATCGCTCTTGAAAGACCCTCCGCGAATTACGTGCTCCGTCCCCTCTTCAGGCCCCTTGGGGTCGACTGCTTCCTCCCCTGAATATTGAGAATAGGCTGTGGCCTCATACCAGTCAAGGCAGAACTCCTTGACGTTGCCGAGCATATTGACGAGCCCCCAGGGATTCGGTTTAGCCGCCGCCGGGGGATAGCTCTTCCGTCCACTGTTCATCGTGTACTTGGCGTAGTCGGCCAGAGGTTGAGTATCCACGCCAAAAAGGCGGTTGAGCCAATAGAGCTTCGTGAAATCGTTCGGATCACCCGGGAAGAAGTACGGTGTCTTCGTCCCGGCGCGGCAGGCATACTCCCACTCTGCCTCGGTTGGCAGCCGGTAGCGTTTCCCGGTTACTCGGGTCAGCCACTCGCAGTACTTCATCGCGGCGTGATGGGTCATCGTGATGGCTGGTCGGTCGCCCTTTCCCCAGCCTTGGTCGGGAGAGCCATACGGCGGAGTTGGGCCTGTGATCGCGTCGGCCATATCTTCATTTTGCATGACGACGCCCTTTTCGTTCTTGCCTCGCGTCGCCGTCTGCGAATAGAACTCCTCGAATTCGGCCCAAGTGACCTCAGCCTTTCCCATCCAGTACGGGGTCAGCGTTACGTCGTGGAGAGGTCCTTCGTTGGGCCGTCGGTATGGTTCGTCGCGCGGGCTGCCCATCTTGAAGGTCCCCGGAGGCATCGCCACCATCTCAAACTTGATACTGGCGCCCGGGATTGTCTCGGTGTAAGTCTCGAATTTCTCGCCTGGAATCGGCCCGGGAGGCGGCGGGGGAGGCAACTTGCGGGGACGCGGTGTAACAAACGTCGTGGCGGTGGTCGCAGTCCCGTCCGCAGCCGTGAGTTCGGTCGGCAAAAGCGGCTTATCCGTGTAGTGGCCGACGTGCAAATGGCAGTTAATGCAGCGCACGCCTTTGTCTTGGCTCTTCAGGTAATTCTCGTGCGCCTGGATCCCTTTCTTGCTTAGGTTCAGGCTGTAAAGGTCCTGGTGGCAATGCAGGCACGACTCGTCGTAGGTGTACGTGTTCGCGTACTCGAGCGCTGATTTCGCTTCCCAGTCGATTTTTGATACATCTTTAAACAGTTTGCCGTATAGGTCTCTCGATCCGGTGCGGGCTTTCTCGGTATAGTAATAAATTCCTTCGGGCGGGAGGTGGCAATCCACGCAGCGAATAACGATTCCGCTCTTATTCTTATAGTGAGTCGAAAGCTTCCACGAGATCGTGGAGTGGGGGTGGACGTGACAGGCCTCGAAGCAGAAATCGTCCGTAGAGGTCATCTTGCTGGCTTCATGACTTCCAAGCAGGAGAACGATTCCAAGGACAACTCCCGAAAAGATCAAGAGGCTGCTGCGTGAGACGAGTATCTTGAGGAGCCTGACGACCATTTAGTTTTGGATACCTTGGTTGAAAGCGGGATGGTAATGAATCATGCACGGCCGCGTCAAGGCGAGGTTCACCAAGGAGGGAGTATGCGTTTAGGAATTGATTTCGGGACCACGCGAACGGCGGTGGCGGTGGTCGATCGCGGGAACTACCCGACTGTCGGTTTCGTCGGGCCGAACGGTGAGACTCGCCAGTGGTATCCGTCATTGATCGCTGCGAATCCGGACGGCCAGATCGTCTACGGTCTTGCGGCAGAGAGCAAGTGCGATCATCCGGACTGGATCGTGAGACGGTCGTTCAAACGGGTGCTCGGGGAAGCAGGGCCAGGCGATTGGGTTGAACTGGATGCCTTCGGTATGCCTGCCGTCGATTTGCTCACCGGCTTTTTGAGCCAGCTGGCCGAGGATCTGAGACACCATTCCAATCTCGTGGTTCGCTCAGGTGAGCCCCTTGTGGCTCTTGTCGCGGTTCCGGCAAACGCCAACAGCAACCAGCGCTTCCTGACACTGGATGCTTTCCGGCGGGCGGGATTTCAGGTCACTGGGATGACCAACGAACCGGCGGCGGCCGGAATTGAGTTCACCCATCGCTACGGCGCCCGGCAAGCGGCACGGCGCGAACATCTGGTCGTCTATGATCTCGGGGGTGGCACTTTCGACGTGTCCGTAATTGCGACCAGGGACGACGGGCATGAAGTCTTGACGAGCGAAGGCATCGGGCGACTGGGCGGAGACGACTTCGACCAGATCCTGGCGGACCTCGTCCTCTCGGCATGCGGATCCCCGGCGCTGGACCACAGGCGCCGGTTCCGGTTGCTCGAAGCTTGTCGGGATGCCAAGGAGCGCTTGAACCCGAACAGTCGCCGGGTCGCGATCGAAACGGCTGACGTGATTCCCGGCCTCGATCAGGTCTCGGTTCCAGCCGCGCAGTTCTATGAAGCCTGCCGGCCGCTGGTTGAAAAGACGCTCGAATGTGTCGAGACCGCCGTCCAAAGGGTATTTGGAGAGACCGACCCGTGGAGCGGGGTTTCGGCCCTGTACCTCGTCGGCGGGTCGAGCGATCTACCCGTCGTTGCCAGGACCCTGCGGGAGCGTTACGGGAGACGGGTGATTCGCTCGCCGTACCCCTTTGCAGCAACCGCGATTGGATTGGCCATCTTCGGTGAAGCAGGTCCCAGGCATACCGTGCGCGACCGCTTTTCGCGGCATTTCGGGGTCTGGCGCGAGGCTGAACACGGTACCAGAGTCGTCTTCGATTCCATCTTCGAAAAAGACCTGCCTTTGCCCTCCAGCGGGCAGCCCCCGCTGGTTCACACCCGTTCCTACCGGCCTGCCCATAACATGGGCCATTTCCGCTACCTGGAATGTACCAGGCTCGGGCCAGCCGGGGAACCGTCTGGAGATATCTCCTCCTGGGACCCGGTCTGTTTCCCCTACGACAGGGCGTTGCAGAAACTCGAACAGTGTTCAGAGGTGCAAGTCATCCGGCAAGCCCCGGCCAACGATCAAGTGATCGACGAGGTGTACACCTGCGACGACGGCGGTGTCATCCAGCTGAAGATCGCGGATCGCGGCAGTGGTTTCGAGCGAACCTACCGTCTGCGGAAGACCTAGATCGAAAACGTGCCGCCCGATCATCGAGTGCGAAGAGGTTGGCGGGTTCAACAGCGGGTCGCTGCCCCCTCCGTCAGCACGAAATCGAGCAGGATCGGGTCGTGGTCAGAGATCGTCTGGGTCAACCGGATGTCATGCAGCACCGCGGGCGGTTGTGCGCCGTCCGGCTGTATCTCACGGCCGGCAAACCAATCCAGCTTGAGCGAGCAGCGTCCTTCGTTACCGGTGTTCTGCTTCAAGGCCCAATTGATGAACCAGAAGCACCACTTGGGGATCCAGTCTCCCATGTTCTTGTTCAAAGCGAGGTCTTTCACATCGTAGTGGAGTGTGCAGGCTCCCAGGACATTCAGATCCCTGTAATTGTAGCCGCGGTTTTCGAGCTCGCGAAAGAGGTGGCGTTCGAACCAACGCTCCGGATACGGATAATGATTCTTGATCACGTGGCGGACGCCCATCATCACACGGCGCCAGTAGCCCAGAATGGAGTACGTCGCACGCTTCGAGTTGTAAGTCGAGGTATTCCAATCGCCGCCGATCAGAATCGGTGCCCTTGGTGCAAGGGTTTCCATGTGATCGAGCACGAGACGCATCTGCCTGTGGCGGTGACTCTGGCTGGAATGCGCATCGAGGTGCAGGCTGACGGCCCAAAAGCGGCCAAGCGGGTGGTCTACAAGCGCAATCACGACTCGCTGGGCACCCAGCCTCTTCTCCTTGCCTCCCATTTTGTCTTTTCCGTTGGGTAAGGCCAGGGAATGCGCGTGAAGCAATGGATAGCGCGAAAACAGCGCGTTTCCGTGCAAGGCGAAGGTGTTATCTCCCGCCACCTCCGACTCGAGGCCGCTGCCTTTGTTCAGGTTCAGATAGCAGGGCGCAAAAGCGTAGTTGAGGGAAAGTGCCCTCGCGATCTCCTCAGCGACGAAACGGTTGCCGCTGCGTGCCATCCCGTAGTCCAGCTCGGTAAGCAGAAGCACGTCGCTTATCGATGCGAGCGGATGGCAGCCGAGGACCTGGGCGATTTTCCCCAAGTGGATCCCGCGCTCGATGTTCCAGGCTGTGGCGCGGATGGCGGGCCGGGTCGGGTCGGGCACCGCGGGGGCAAATCCATCGGTGACGACGCTATTCAAGGTCGCGTCGACCCGGTTTCGAATCGACCGGTAAATGTCGGACTGCTCGAGATCCGCCGTCGAAGAAAAACGGCGAAGTTGCTCGAAGTAGGAATTCAGGCCGTGGCTTAACGGGTTCTCCCTCAACGCGGAGACCTCTTTATCGACTGCACTCGGGGTGCTCACTCCAACCTCCAACTCTTTGCACTCGCCGCACGAGTTTATCACGCAGAAGCGCGGAAGTGACCCGGGGGCAAGGTCCTCTGTCCTGGATGTTGACGAACTCGCCCTCAAGAGTCCACTATTTACACCGATGCTTCGATCGCCGGAAGATCGGCCTCTTGCCTTCAGCCTCATGGCCAAGCCGAGTGGCCCAATCTGCAATCTTGATTGCCAGTACTGCTTCTACCTGGAGAAGGAGAAGCTTTACCCCGGTGTCGGCAAATCAGCCGGCTGGCGGATGCCCGACACGGTGCTTGAGGCCTACATTCGCAGCTACATCGAAAGCCAGGAGGTCCCCGCGGTCACCTTCGCCTGGCAGGGGGGCGAACCGACGTTGCTTGGACTTGACTTCTTTCGAAGGGCGGTCGAGCTCGAAAGGAAATACGCAGGAACCAGGCAGATCGATAACTCCTTCCAAACCAATGGGGTGCTGATCAACGAAGAGTGGGCGAGGTTTTTGGCGGACAATGGCTTTCTAGTCGGGATATCGATCGACGGGCCCCGGGAAATCCACGACCGCTTTCGTCGCGATCGAGGCGGGCAACCCACATTCGACAGGGTGATGGGCGCCATCGAACTCTTCATCAAGCACGGCGTGCAGTTCAATACCCTGACCGTCCTTCAGGCGCATAACTCCCAGTTCCCCTCCGAGGTGTACGGGTTTCTGAAGGGGATTGGAAGCCAGTTCCTTCAGTTCATTCCTGTGGTTGAGAGATTGGCGCCCGTCGAAGACGACGGGATGCTGTCTCTTGTCGCTCCGAGGGCCGGCAAGTTCGCCGTCGTAACCGATTGGTCGGTTCAACCGGAGCAGTTTGGCCGCTTCCTGACGACCGTCTTCGATGAGTGGGTCCGCAACGATGCCGGCCAGGTTTTCGTGCAACTGTTCGATGTCACGCTCGAAGCCTGGTACGGGATGGAGCCGAGTATTTGCATTATGCGCAGGCGTTGCGGCGAGGCCATGATCGTCGAACATAACGGCGACGTCTACTCCTGCGATCACTATGTCTATCCCGAGAATCGGCTCGGCAACCTTGTTGACTCGCCGCTCACGGAACTGGTCACATCGGAACGGCAACGGCAATTCGGCGCGGATAAGGAGGCACGCCTGCCCGACTACTGCCGCCGCTGCGAGTTTCTGTTTGCCTGCAACGGCGAGTGTCCAAAACACAGGTTCGAGAAAACACCCGATGGACAAGACGGCCTCAACTACCTGTGCTCCGGTTACCGGGCCTATTTCGCCCACGTTGCCCCCTATATGGAATTCATGAGGGAGGAACTGAGGGCTGGCAGGCCGCCTGCCAACGTCATTCGCTGGACTCGCGAGCAGGATTTGCGCGTCGCGGGAAAGAGGCATCCGGGTCGCAATGACCCCTGCCTCTGCGGCAGCGGCCGCAAGTTCAAAAAATGCTGCGGCCGGGACTCCTGACGGACAATCGTTATGCCAGACCGCACCGAGGCCTCGATATCCTGAGCTGCCTTTCGGGCCGGGCTGGCACGTGATATATTTTGGCTCGATAGCCGCCTCGGAGTGCCGAGGCATGAACCTTTCACGGGAGCCGAAAGTCTATCGTTAGAAGGCCTTGAAGCACCGGCCTCGGTCTCGCGTCGAAAGAAGGAAGGATTCACTTATGATTAACTGCAATAAATGCGGTTCTGCCATCGCTGACGGTTCCAAATTCTGCCCGGCTTGTGGTGCAACGGTGATGCCCCCAAGTCCACCGCCTCCTCCGGCCCAACCGGGGAACGAGGGTACGATCGGTCGCCCGCCAAGTCTCGACCAGCTTATTACTGGATCGCCAACCCACCGGAATCAGGTCGTCAAGGCAAGCGGAGGAAGCAGCGTTCTCCCGACCGTTCTCGCTTCCGCGGGCCTGGTTTTGACTCTGGTTCTCCTGATTTTGATGATTCGATGGAACGGTCAGCAAAGTGAGGAAAACAAGAAGGTCCAGCAAGGTCTCGATTCCTTACAGAAGAGCGTTCAGCTGTCGGATACCCGGATGGCTCAGTCCGACAGCAGGATCGCCGGACTGCAATCCGACGTGCAGGTGATGCAGGACCACGTGGGGCTGACGGAGGCCGAGCTAAAACGTGCCCAGGCGCTCGCCCAGCAACTTCAGGCCGAGCAGCAGCGGCACGTCAGGGCGCTTTCAAGCCAGATTGCCGCCAAGGCCGATTCCCAGCAGGTGCAGACGATCAAGACCGAATCTGAGACTAAAATCGCAGGTGTCTCGCAGGAGGTCGAGGCGGTCAAGGAGGAGGTCCGGACGAGCAAGGATGATCTCGAAAAAACCAAGTCGGAGCTTAGCCGTTTGGGCGTTGTCGTGACCGAGCAAGGCGGCATGATCGCGACCAACTCGACCGGCCTGACCGAGCTGCGACGGCGAGGCGAGCGGGATTTCTTCACATTCGATATTCGCAAGAAGCAGAAGATGTCCGTCGCAGGCATCGGCCTCGAACTGCGAAAGGCAGACGTCAAGAAGCAGTACGTGGACTTCAGGGTTTCTGTCGACGACCGTACGATGGAACAGAAGCAGATCTACGTGAATCGTCCGATCAATTTCTACGCCGGACGTGACCGGGTGCCCTACGAAGTGGTCATCAACGAGGTGCGCAAAGACCAGATGGTAGGCTACATCAGCGTCCCGAAGGGATTCTCGGCACCCGGCACCGTGCTGAACCGGTAGGCCAATTTCGGATTGCCGATTTCGGATTGCGGATTGACGACGAATGCCAAGCGTCAGCTGGCTCTTTCGTTCGGCGCTCCGCAATCCGAATCCGTAATCGTCGGGTTGGCACCGGCGCGCCACTCGCACTCCGCACTACGAATTATTCCGCAATCCCAAATCCGCAATCCGCAATCGGCAGCCCCCCCTCGGGTCGAGCAAAACCGAACAGTGTGGTATTGTCACCAACGGAGTTGTCATATCGCGTGCCCTGCTCGGGCGATGCCGATTGAAGGACGATGAGCCAAGGTTTCCGAATACTGCAATTGGAGGACTTTCCGGAGGACGCGGATCTCCTTGACCGGGAACTGCGAAAGGCAGGCTTCCGGTTCGTGAGCAGGCGTGTCGACAATGAGAAGGACTTCGTTGCCATGCTCGAGGAATGGCACCCGGACTTGATCCTGGCGGATTACTCTCTGCCTGGATTCGATGGCCGGCGCGCCCTGCAGCTGGTGCGGGAGGCTAATCCCTCGCTCCCTTTCATCTTCGCCTCCGGAGCGATCGGCGAGGAAGCGGCCGTTGATCTTCTGCGAAACGGCGCGACCGACTACGTCTTCAAGAGTCGTCTTTTGAGGCTGGGTCCTGCGGTCAGGCGAGCGATGGCTGAAATCGACGAAAAACAGCAACGACGGCAGGCTGAATCGGCTCTAAAAAGGAGCGAGGAACAGTACCGCCGCCTGGTTGAGCTCTCCCCCGAGGGTGTGGTTGTTCACAAGGACGCCATCATACAGTTTGCCAATGCCGCCGCCGGCCGGATGCTGGGCGTGCCTCCCGAGAAGCTCGTCGGCCGGTCCATGTTTGACTTGATTCATCCGGACTACCGGGCGATGGCCGCCAAGCGGTTCCGCGAGGCGCTGGATCAAGTGCTGCCGTTCGTTCGCAGCAGGCTGATGGCTCTGGACGGCAACGAGGTCGAAATCG
This sequence comes from uncultured Acidobacteriota bacterium, assembly GCA_964421755.1. Taxonomy (GTDB): domain Bacteria; phylum Acidobacteriota; class UBA6911; order RPQK01; family RPQK01; genus CAVUUN01. Next base: position 13,519 of record CAYQYP010000558.1, on the reverse strand, counting down.
AGGCTACTTCGGCGCCGATTGAATACGATTCCTCTCGAGGCGTCCAGTCGATATTCCGTGACATAACGGAAAGCCGGCGTCTAGAGAAAGAAATTCTGGAGATCAGCGGACGGGAACAGCGCAGGATAGGCCAGGACCTTCACGAGATAGTTGGACAGAACCTGACCGGTGTCTGCTTTATGGCCAAGGCTCTCGAAGGACAGCTTCTCGAGTCGAATTCTCTCCTTTCGGAACAGGCCGGCCGAATCGCTGACCTCGTGAGCAAAGCAATCTCGCAGGCGAGGGCGCTTTCGCGGGGCCTGAATCCCGTAGCCCTGGAGCGAGTGGGGCTCATGGCCGCGCTCGAAGAACTGGCCGAAAACACGAGCCACTTCTACAACCTGAATTGCTCTTTTGTTTGCGAGCGACCCGTTTACGTGGACGGCCCCACCGCAACGCAGCTCTACCACATCGCGCTGGAAGCCGTGAACAACGCGGCCAAGCACAGCGGTGCGAGCACCGTGGTCATCACATTGAATGAAGATAACGGTACGCTTGTTCTTTCTGTGGCAGACAACGGGACAGGTTTCGAAAAGCTGGCCGGCAAAGTGGACGGGATGGGCCTGCGGATCCTTCAACACCGTGCGGATGTTCTTGGCGCGACGCTCGAGATCGCATCCACTCGAGAAAGAGGCACTGTCGTCAGCTGCGTTCTGCACAGCTGACCACGGTTCAGTTCACTGCTCTCTCCAAAACCAGACCACCATCTCCCCCGGGCCTCGGTTACCCCAAGCGTAGTAAGGGATTGCCAGCACAGGCCGTAACTGACTCGTTCTCTCCTGATCCGCGCCGTTTCCACCGGACTGCCCGGTTGTCCGCTGGCTCGTGCTTAGCCCGAAGACCGTCATGACCCCGTTAAGCAAGTCTGGACGAAAGCGCGCGTGGAGCGAAGCGTCGTCCTGAAGAGCCAGGCTTCGGGCGGCACCTCGGTTATCCAACGACTCGGCGCAGTACACGATCGGCCCGCGCTGAAGGGCGACTTTGTTGATATTCTCCTTGACCAACGGGTTGGAGAGTACACGGTGGACCGGCATGGCGAAATTAACCTCGACCGAGTCCCCGGGACTCCATTCACGATCGAGCGCTAGGAATCCGCAATCGAGCTTCAGCGGGACATCCTGCCCGTTAACCGCAACAGTCACCTCGGGAGCCTCGGCGCTTTCAGAAAAGCTGTAGAGATCACTCGCGACCGGACTGTTATTTGCCCAGCCGGGTATCCGAATACGGAGTCCGAACCGTTCCTTTCGCTCAGGCTGAACCGCGATCGCGACCTTGCCCTCCCAGGGATAGCGCGTTTGTTGCCGAATCGTGACCTTATTCCCATCGTCACGCTCAATGGTTGTTTCGCTGCCGACAAACAGATTGACCAGAACGTCGTCCGCCGAAACGGCATAGATGAGGCCTGAAATCTGTTCAATGTAACGGGCGAGATTGGGCGGGCAGCAGGCGGAAACAAACCAGGGTTTGCGTGTGGCGGCAGCATCCGCGTACTTCGCCTGCGCGAACGCGTTTGGAACGTTCCCCTGGTTGAATTTCATCTCGCCATCGCTCTCGGTCGGCGAAGTTGAAAAGAACTGATCCCCGCTCAAGGAAACGCCGGCGAGCAGGTTGTTGTAGAGCGTCCGCTCCAAGGCATCCAGGTACTTCGCCTCCCCGGTCAACCGGAACATCCTCTGGTTCCACATGGAAAACGAGACGGCTCCGCACGTCTCCGCGGATGATGCCAGGTTGGCAAGATCGTAGTCCTTCACAAAAGCGTCGGTGGGTTGGCGGGACCCGAGCGCACCCGTCAGGTGGACTCGACGGGCGATGACGTTGGTCCAGATCCGATCCAGGGCGCGTATATAGAGCGGTTCCTCGCAAGTGCGGGCGATGTCCGCAACGGCGGAATAAAGGTAACCCGCGCGTGGTGCGTGGCCGACCGCCTCGTCTTGGAGGCTTATAGGTTTGTGGTCCTGGGACAGCGCGCCTCTTGGCTGCCTGACGTTATCGCGTCCTCTTTCGTTTACAAAGAACCGGGCCAGACGCCAGTAATCCTCGGTCCCGGTCACTTCGTACAATCTGATCAGGGCCTGCTCGATATTCGGATGGCCGCAGACTTCGCGCCGTTTGTCCGACCCAAACGACCGAACGAGGAGGTTGGCATTCTTGACCGCCACATCCCGAAGGCTCGTTTTCCCGGTCGCCTGAAAGTGCGCGGCTGCGGCTTCATACAGATGGCCACACAGGTAGAGCTCCAAGTCGGCCCCGAGATTCGACCAGCGTGCGGGCACCGTACCGCTTCGTTCGCGCGCAAACGCAATCGTTCGATGTGTCAGCAGGTAACCGTCGTCTTCCTGGGCCGCGGCAATCTTCTGGATCAGGCTGTCCAGATACGCATCCAGTTTGGGATCTGGTTGTCGCTGGAGTCGGTAAGAAGCAGCTTCGATAGACTTGTAGAGTACTTCGTCGCTGTTCGGCACGCCGCGGAATTCACCAGATATCAACCCGCCCGCCTTGGAGAAATTGTCTATGACCCCCGTTTCTTCCGCCTTCTGGAAGAGGTAGGGGATGGTAACGTTTCCATTGCGGGCCAGTATCGGGCTCCAGAACTCGTCCTGGATCTTGACGGTTGCGCCTGGCACAAACCTGACAGGCGCCGGCTTGCCGTCGCATCGTAGTGCGGGCACGGCCGACAGCCATAGAAGAACGAAGACGACCGGGTACCTGGATCGCATGGGTGCCTCCCCTCCCGTTTATAGCGTGATTATGTTGCACGGTCACCAAATAAATCTGTAACCCGGTGCACCGAATGAGACTGGATGTCTGGTTCTGAGTTCTTTTGCGCTAGAATCGCGAGAAGGATGATCCCAATGCGTAAGACGAATCTCGGTTTCTTGGTGGCTGGCCTTTGTTGCGTGCCAGTGCTTATCGCTCTGATTGTGATGACGGGTGCGCCGGGGGGTTCTGTATCGCAGGCGGCGGAGGCCAAATTCGGTATCGTGGTCCACGGCGGCGCGGGGACGCTCAAAAGAACCAGTCTGACGCCCGAAAAGGAAGCGGCGTATCGGGACAAGCTAAGCGAAGCGATCCGGGTTGGACAAAAGATCCTGCGCGACGGAGGAAGCAGCCTGGATGCGGTCGAGGCGGCCGTCCGGATCCTGGAGGATTCGCCCCTCTTCAACGCGGGCAAAGGCGCTGTTTTTACCAGCGAAGGCCGAAATGAGCTCGATGCGTCCATCATGGATGGGCTCACTCTGAAAGCTGGTGCCGTTGCCTCGGTCACGCGCGTCCGTAACCCAATTAGCCTCGCCCGCGCGGTCATGGAAAAATCCGAAAACGTCCTGCTCGTTGGCGCAGGCGCCGAGGTTTTTGCGAAGGCTCAGGCCATTCCGCTCGTCGACCCGAAATACTTTTTCACCCAGGAGCGCTGGGACGAGCTCCAAAAAGACAGGGAACGCGACAAAAAACCGAAGAGCGAAGCGTCGCCGGCGCCGAATGAGAAGCACGGGACCGTAGGGGCTGTAGCACTGGACAAGCAGGGCAATCTGGCAGCCGCTACCTCGACCGGTGGCCGCACCAACAAAGCTTTCGGGCGGGTCGGGGATTCGCCCATCATCGGCGCCGGCACGTACGCGAACAACCAGACCTGCGCGGTCTCCGCGACTGGCCATGGCGAGTACTTCATACGTCTGGCTGTCTGCTATGACATTTCAGCCCTCATCGCCTACCGAGGGATGAGCCTCAAGGAAGCGGCCAATGCCGTGATCAAGGGGAAGCTGACGAAATTGGGTGGAACCGGCGGCATTGTGGCCATCGATAAGGACGCGAACATCGCTATGCCGTTTAATACCTCCGGTATGTACCGTGGTTACGCGATCGGGCCGAATCCGCAGGTCGTTTTCAAGATCTTCGAGGACTAATTGGAAGGAACGTACTTCCGGGGAACGGTTTGAGTCGAGTACTTCCAGGAGTCACTTATCACCGAGGAGGTGGGGAATGCAGAACGAAAGCAGTTCAGTGAGGCCGCGAGTACAGCCGATTTCAGTCTGGATGAAGGGTGGCAAACTGGTCGCCTGCCCGGATACCGCCGACATCAACGTCGGCGATCGGGTTCTGTGGTTGTTCCGCCCTGACCTGGACGCTGACTACATGCAGATTGAGTTCCAGACGAAGAACGGGCGTCGGGGTCCGTTTCCGCAGAAGGCGAACGATCCGGACAATCCAGAGCAGGGAGTGTACAGGAAGACTGGCAAGGGTGACGTCGAAACTGCGGAGGCCACGCCAATAGAGGGCAGCTTGGAGTGCTGGAAATATACGGCTAGCCTCCGGAACGACCGGGGGGAGCTTGTCCAGCTGGACCCGATCATCATCGTTCGGGCGACGCAGAGCTGACGGCTGAAGGAGCAGGATCCCCGACAGCTCGTTAACCGGGCCACAAAACGGCCCGGCTGGCGAGTTGTTCGGGCTCGTCTGGCCGTGCGCGGTCGCTCACTTATTCGGCAGCAGGGCGCGGACTTGCGGGTGGGACAACAAGGGAGAGAGGTCGGGGTTTGTTCGCACGTCCGACAAAACCCCAGCCTTCAGCAGTTGTTCGATCTTCGATATTGCCCGTTCTTCGTCTTTGCAGACGACGAAGGCGATTGCCGACAGGTAATGCAGCTGCGGGTCATCGGCCGGTTTGGCAGCGGCTTTCTCGGCCTCTGTAAGGGCCTGTTCGCATTGTCCGCAGCCGGCGAGTGCCAGTGCCAGCGCGGAACGTGTAACGCTGTCGTCGGGGTTGATCGTGAGGTTGTCGCGGGACAGTTCGGCTGCCTTCTCGTAGGCCTTGCGTGCGGAGGCGGGATCGGGAAGATGCCTGTACGCCTCCCCCAGATTAAGCCAAGGTCTGAAGTCGGCGGACTCTCGGGTGGCCGCAAGAAACTCCTTCGCCGATTCACGGTAGCTCCCGAGCGAGTAGTAGACGATGCCCAGATTGTTGTGGACGTGGTAGGTCGGTTGCAGTCCGAGGGCCGCCTCCAGCAGAGGTTTGGCCTCGCGGAACTCGCCCGCGTACATGTGTGCGGCCGCGAGATTTGTATAGCCGATGTTGAGCTTCGGTCTCAGGTCAATGACGCGTCGATAGTCCGCTTTTGCTTCATCGAGCTTCCCGAGGCTGAGATAGAACTTGGCTCGTTCCGCGTAGTTTTCCCAGTATTGTGGCCGCAGTTCGAGAGCGCGTGAAAACATGCGGTCAGCGTCGCCCCGGCGGTCCAGTGCAGCGTACGCTTTTGCAATCATGCGGCATACGGCATCGTCGGCAGGGGAGAGGGTCATGGCACGTTGGAACGAAGCCGCTGCCTCGGCGGATCGGCCCATACCGAGGCTGACGACCCCCGAAGCCAGGTGAGATTCAGGGAGGTCGAAGCCGGTCGTCGTGGCAATTTCTGCCTCACTCTTGGCTTCCTGAGCCACTTTCGGTTCCCGGCTGTCCGTGAACCTCTGCCATAGAGCCAATGCAAGGCCAGCGTGTGCCTCGGCGGACGAACCCTTCTGCAGGGAACGTCGAAACGCTTCTTCGGCCTTCTGGTAGTTTTCAGGGACATCCCAGCCTTCCAGGTAGCGCTTCCCCTCGATATAGTCCTCAAAACCGCGTTTCAGCTGTCCAGCTTGCACCTGGGGACTGAAACCGACCGCTTTGCAGAGTTCGGGCACCAGTCGGCTGACATCACCCAGAAGATGTTCAACGGTTCCTTCGATTTTCCGGTTCCACTTGTCCTCTTGTCGATCGGCCGGGGTCAGCCATAGCGAGGCCTGGTACCTATCCGCGGCCACTTTGACGTTCCCGCCCACCACCCACTGCACGTGCAGCTGCTGGCCCACTTGCCTGGGGTCCTCGGTCGCTTCGAAGGTTCCGCTCGAATCCAAGGGAACAGCCCTCAGTCCGGACGAGCTCAGATTCGCGTGCAAGGCTGACGGAATCAGGAAGGCCACACGCTGGGTCGCAGCCGGCCCCTCGTACCGCAGGTGCATGAACGCGACTGTCGGTCGGTTCTCCTGAAGTAGCCAGGGTAGCGACGCGATCAAAACCACCGCCAAACCCAGAAGGACGCAGAGCAGGGCGACGACGCGCTTCCGGGAAGGCTCCTTCGCTTCCGAGGTTGCAAGATCAAGGCTGGTGGCTGCCTTCTTGAGATCGGCTATCAACTCTGTGGCTGTCTGGTAGCGGTCATCGGGTGTTTTTTCGAGCAGATTCCCGATCGTGTCGCGGATCGGTAGAGGCACGTCAGGCGCAAGCTCCTCCAATGAGGGCGGGGGATGGGAAGTGATTGCCCGCGCAGTATCCATCCAACTGCCCCGGTTGAACGGGTGTTTGCCCGTTGCGGCTTCGAAAAGCAGTATACCCAGGGAAAAGAGATCGCTGCGCCCGTCAAGCGGCTTGCCTTCTATCTGCTCGGGCGACATATAGCTGAACGTGCCCACCAAGCCTCCCACGCCGGTGAGTTTCGTCGCTGCCTGACCTCCCCCACTGTCTGCCGAGCCAACTGGGCGAGCGATGCCGAAGTCGAGAATCTTGATCAGCCCGTCATGGCGTACAAAAACATTCTCGGGCTTGATGTCCCGATGAACGATCCCTTTCCCATGCGCCGCCTCCAGGCCGCGAGCCACTTGGATTCCGACATCGATGAGCATCTGGACAGGTAGTCGTCCTGCCTCCATCGTCTTGCGCAGGCTGCTCCCTTCCATGCACTCCAGGATCATGAAAGGATGGCCCTCGTACTCGTCCAAGTCGTGAAGCGAACAGATATTCGGGTGGGCGAGTGAGGAAACGGCGCGCGCCTCACGCTCGAATCGCGTCAGTGCTTCGGCGTCGCTGGCAAGATGGGCAGGAAGGAATTTCAGGGCGACGTGCCGGTCCAGCCGGAGATCCTCTGCCTTGTACACGACTCCCATGCCTCCGCGGCCAAGCGTCGCGACTACCCGGTAGTGACCGATCGTCTTCCCTATCATAGCTGTCACTTGAAATAGGGGGGCGGACAATCTGAAGATAGCACAGCCGTTCCGGGTATCAAACAAACAGGCAGGGCAGGGAAAGCCGAGTCTAGCCGGCTTGAGCGTGAAGTAGGTCGTCAGAGTTTCCGAAGGTCACTACCTGGTTCTTGCCCTGCTGCTTGCCTCGATACAAGGCACGATCGGCCGCCTTCAGATACTCTTCGATGGATTTATGCGGGTTGTCGCACAGGACGACGCCGAAGGTCATCGTCAGGGTCAGTCCTGCTGCGTCACAGTCGAAAACGCATTGGCTGATGTCCTGATGAATCCGGAGGGCTACGGCGGTACCGTTCTCGATTTCCGATGCCGGCAGTAGCAGCAGGAATTCCTCGCCGCCCCACCGGCCGGCTGAATCGTAGCCACGCAGGAGATCCCGCAGTCGCTGCCCGAGTGTGCGCAGCACCGAATCGCCGGTCCCATGGCCATATCGGTCATTGATGGCCTTGAAGTCGTCGACATCGCACAGGATCAGCACAAAAGGACGGAAGAGCCCGAACTCCCCGGCCAGTTCCTTAGCGATTCGCTCGGTCATTTCGCGACGGTTGGGCAAACCGGTCAACCAGTCGGTCCGGGCGAGCAGGTCCAGCCGCTGATTGGCCTCGTCCAGCTCGGCCTTCTGCGCCATGATTGCGCGATTCGCCGCGGCCAGTTGGCGATTCGCCTTGGATTTCACCCGGTTACGATTCAGGAGGACGATCACCACGATGATCGCGAGGATCGCAACCACAAGCAGGAGGTTGCGCTGTGTCAGCCGGCGAGTCAGCTCCAGATCCATGATCCGGTTGTCGCGTTTCAATATTTCATTTTCGCGGTCTTTCTGGCTGGTTTCGAAACGGGCGTAGGTCTCGCCGATATTCCTGGCCTTTTCGTCGCTGAAAATCTGCTCTCGTAACCGATAGGCGCGGCCAAGCGACTCGTAGGCCTGTCTCCAGTGGCCGAGCTCCGCGTAGCTGCCCGAAAGGCTGGCCAGGATCTCTTCTGAACTCGGCTTAATGTTCAGTTCTTCGGAGTACTCGAGTGCCTCCTGAAGGGTCTCTACTGCCTCGTCGCTTTGCCCGAGCAGTCGCTGTATGGCCCCGATGTTCAGGAGACAGACAACGATCTCGCGCTTGTAGTTGTTGTCCCGACCCACCTGGAGAGCCCTGCGAAAGAAACGCAGCGCCTCCGGGTAGTTCCCCTTCTGCAGATGTACCACTCCAATGTCGTGGAGGCAGGACGAGATCACATAGCTGCTGCCGGCCGCATACCCCAGCTCCAGAGCTCGCTTTTTGACTTCCAAGGCTCTGTCTGGCCGATCACGCAGAAGCATGATATTGCCGATCTCGTTGACGGCGAGCGCACGCATCTCGACGCGTCCCGTCTGGTCGGCCAGGCGCTCCGTTTTCTGGAAATGCCTGGTTGCCAAATCGTATTCCTTGAGGTCGCGGTAGATCATGCCAAGCGCGTAGTTGGCGCTCGCCGTTGTCTTCGGATTTCCGAGGTTCTCGCAAGCGGTCACTGCCCGGGTGGCGTACCCGAGTGCTTTGTCCAACTCGCCGAGGTTGAAGTGAACCACCGCGATTTGGCGCGTGAGGTCGACGGTCTTCTCGACATCCCCCAACTGTTCGTAGACGGATTTTGCCGAGGCAAGCGCCTCGAGCGCTTCCCGGTACCTTTGGTTCCTGATGTGAGATTCTGCGTCTTGCTCGGTTTTTTCGGCTTGTATGCGGACAGCGAGGTCCTGACTATTGACATGCGCCGGCATCAGAATGCACACCAGGATGACGGCATTCAACCACCGCCCGCACAGCATTAAGCGAGCATAGTCCAAACGTCCTTCAGGCTCAAATGATTAATGCGATTTGACCACAATTCAGGGACTTTTATATAACCCTAAAACCGAGTCTCCGAATCCCGAAGGGGGAGGTGCGTAGACCTCGGCGTAAGCCACGGTCCCGCTGCCTTTTCGTCCGGTTCTTCCGCACCCGGCCTTCAGGAATCCCCATGAGCTACCGGAAGTCCCTCGAGTTCCATGATCTTGAGCGCATTTGTTGTCGGGCAGATGCCCTTCCGAAGCTTGTAGTCGAAGACCATGCGCCGCCCAGTCAACTCTTCACGGAAATGGTAGTTGGCCACCTGCGCGAGCCGCTCGCCGGCGAAGGCCAGCTCGAGATCGTGGGTCGAGATCGCCCCGGCCCCGTTCTGTCCAACAAGCGCGCTCATGAAAGCACGACCGCCTGCCACCCTCTCCCGGTTGTTGGTCCCACGGAAGATCTCGTCAACCAGGTAAAAGAGCGGCCGAGCGTCGCGAGCACCAAGGGCGTCGAGCAGCTGTTTGAGTCGCCTTACTTCGGCGTAAAAGGTCGATACGTGGTCTTGAACCGAATCGGTAACCCGGATGCAGGAAAATAACCGAAAGAGGCCGAGTCGAAGCGATGCCGCGCAGACAGGGGCGCCGGCGTGGGCGAGCACCATGTTGATTCCGAGCGTTTTCAGGAAGGTGCTCTTTCCCGACATGTTGGAACCGGTCAGGACGACGATTCGAGTATCACCGAGCACGAAATCGTTCGACACCCTCGTGGAGGAAGGTATCAGCGGATGAGCGAGTCCCGCGGCCTCGAATGCAAAACGCCGGTTGGAAGTGATTTCGGCTGTTTCCACGGTTGGAAATGCATAATCCGGGTTCAGATAACCCAGGTTTGCCAGCGATTCGGTTGCCTCCAGCTCGGCGGAGCGATCGAGCCAAAGAGGGACCAAGCCTTCGAGGCGTTGACGAAGTCGCGCGATCAGCCAGCCGAGGAGAAAATCCCAGGGGACGAGGAGGTTCAGGAGCAGGGCCACCAGAGGATTCATCCGCAGCCCCGCCAGGCTCGACACAATCTTGGCGCGGCGGACATGTCTCGAAGGCCGGGTTTCCGGATCCCGGAAAACTGAGCAGAGCCGCTCGACGCGTGAGCCCTCACGGTGCGGGTAAGCTTCCAGGAACCTTAAGACCCTGGCCAGTGCGGAAAGCTGGTCGTCGAGCGCTACCACCGAGTCGATCAAGGGACTCACCTCGCGAAACCGGGCCAGGAAAAACAGAAACCACGCCGCCAGTGTGATCTCCCACAGCGGGTGCTCGACCAGGTCGACGGCGTACGCGAGGACCAGCAGGTGGTTCGTTGCAAGCAACAGACAGGCTTGCAGGAAGATCCCGCGGAAGCGCCCGGGTGATTGCGCCATCTTGACCCAGGTCCGCAACTTTTCGCCTTCGAGCCGCGCCTCGGTGCCGAAGTCGAAGGCCAACCGCAACTTGTCGCGAAATCGCGAGAGCGGCACAAGCTCCTTGACCAGTTCCTGCCTGTTCAGGATCACGTCGATCGAGGGGTCGACATCCAGTAACCAGGTTCGCAGTCTTTGGCTTCCGTCATGCGAACCTGCCGTGTCCAGAAGCTGGAAGAGCGACCGGTCGCCGAACAGATCAAGGTCGGCCGCGAAGGGATGCGCCCCAGTCGCACCGGCGTCGCTCTGCCGCGCCGGGATTCCGTCCCAGTCGAGAGTGAGACGAGCGAGCTGAGAAGACTTGATTTGGCGCCACAAACGATGGCGCCGGTAGGCGGCTTCAACAACGTGGTGGACCCGGACAAATACACCGAAAACCACCAGCCCGAGGCCCATGGTCGCGAGAGCGGCGGCTCCGGAGAAAAAAAACGTTGAGACAACCGCGGCCAGGAAACTGCCAACAAAGACTGCTAGCCGATACCAGGAAATTCGGGCGTGGAGCCCCTTAAGACGGACGAGCCGAGTGTCGACGCGCCGGATGAGTCGTTCGAGCGGCCTTTGCCTCATCTCCTCAAAGTATTTCACGCTGCAGGCGATGAAGAAAGGCCAGGAACGTAAAACGGTGCAGGGTTGGACGGTTCAGGGTTGGACGATACAAGGTTGGACGGGTTACCCGGTTCAGGGTTACCCGGTTCAGGGTTCCTTCATAGTGAACCGTGTAACCGTGAACCCTGTAACCTTGAACCGTGTAACCTTGAACCGTGTAACCGTGAACCGTCTAACCGTGAACCGTGTAACCGTGAACCGTGTAACCGTGATGCCGGTTTACCTCCGATCGATGACCACGTAGCTGGTTTGACCCTGCCGGTTCACAAGCAGCACGAAGGGCTGGTCGCCGGCCGATCGAACCGCCTGGCGCAAATCGTCAACGGAGTTGACCGGTTTGCGGTTGACTTCTTGTATCACGTCGCCGGGTTGAATCCCGGCATCGGCTGACGCGCCTCCAGGTTGCACCCGGGCAACCACGACGCCGCGTGCCCCCTGCGGAAGCTGAAGCTGCTGGCGGATTTCGTCGGTAAGCGCCTGCACCTGGATCCCCAGGCCGCCGGGCCCTTCGGGGGTGTCAAACGTGCGTGGCTCTTCTTCCCCATCTGTCGGAAGTTCGCTCAGTCGAACCGTGATCTCGCGGCTCTCTCCGTTTCGAACGATCCCCAGGCGTACATCATCTCCGGGTGAAAGCGAGGCAATCGTGAATCGGAGGTCCCGGCTATCCTGAACCGGTTTCCCGTTGATGCTTACGATGACATCGCCGCGCTGGATGCCGGCCTTTGCGGCCGGTCCGTCGGGTTCGAGGTCTCCGACCAGTGCGCCCTTGGTATCCTTCAGCTTAAAGGCACTCGCGACCGCCGGGGTGACTTCCTGCGCACCTACTCCGAGGTAGCCGCGCACCACCTTTCCTTTCCGGACGATCTGTTCCATGACGGATTTGGCCATGTTGGAAGGGACAGCGAAGCCGATGCCCTGGTTTCCCTGCCCGCGTGTAAAAATGGCCGTGTTTATTCCAATCAGTCGGCCGCTTTCGTCAACCAGCGCGCCTCCCGAGTTGCCTGGGTTAATGGCCGCGTCCGTCTGGATGAAATCCTCATAACCCACGATTCCCAGGTTCCCGCGTCCGGTTGCGCTCACAATACCCATCGTGACCGTTTGACCAACGCCGAACGGGTTGCCGATCGCCAGAACGAATTCTCCGATTTTTACGCGCGCCGAGTCGCCCAGCGGCAGCGGATGCAAGTTCTTGGCTTCGACTTTCAGCACGGCGATGTCGGTTTGGGGATCCGTACCGATGATCTTGGCCCGAATCTCCTGGGTCTCGTTCAGGAGGACGATCACTTCGCTGGCGCCTGCCACGACGTGGTTATTCGTCAGAATATGACCATCGTTGGTCACAATGACTCCGGATCCGAGCCCCTGTTCTCTCTGGGGTGGCATTTCCCCCTGGCCGAAGAACTGACGGAAGAAGGGATCGTCGAAAAATGGCATCCCGCTGTCCTGAGCTCGGACGATTCGGGTTGTCGACACGCTGACAACCGCCGGCAGGACGCCTTCGACCACAGGCGAGAAGCCGCTGTCGAAGGTGATGCGCGAGGCGTTATTCTGGCCGTCCACGACAAATTGCGGCGATCGTCGCACTGACCAGTTCGTCCCAATGACGATGCCCGCAAGGACACAGACCACCAGCACGATAATGAACAAGTAGCGCGAAGAAACCATCCGCCTTGTCATGAAAACCTCCGGCCGACTGACGATCGGTTGAGAAGAGAAGCAAAAAGCAGGTAAGTGTTGGACTTCTATCCATTATAGAGCCGGGGCGGATACAAGAGAAGGGACTCCAAAAAGGACTCCAAAAAGCCGTTGACACGGGGTGGGTAGCGAAGCTAAATTTGCGCCGCTTTCCTTTTTACTCGAGCAAAGATTGACGGTTGTGCGGGTTGATTGGCAGCGCTCGCTTATGATCCCATTCCTCATGTGGCTTTGGGCTAAGCTTTCGGGGCGTGAATTGCGAGTGAAGGAGATGCTCCTTCCGCTTTCGCTTGTCGGATACCTGATCCTCGCAGCCTGCTGGCTCGCCTACACCTCGATCGATCTCGAGTTCTTCGAACACCCCAACCAGTCAGCCGTCTGGGTTGCTCTCGGCGTCTTGTGGGTGGTCCTCGCCTTCAGCCTGGCATTCGGCTACACGCTGTTCCTGCCCTTGTGGCGAAGACAGCCGCCCAAGGCCGAAGAACGGGACCGGGAGGAGCATCCCGACGAGTGAGGGACCCGCAGATTCCGTGCGATCACCTCCACGAGTCCAAGCGTATCGGAGCCCTGAGCAGCCTGTCGTCCTTACGAAAGTTAGTCGCTGCTGAGCGCACCACTGAGGAAAACACCTCGTACGCGGCGTAACTACTAGCAGCTCAGTGACCGGTCGCTCAGCCGCTTCGGGAGTGGGGCATTGGGTCGGCATTGGGGGTCGGACCTGGACAGTCCTTTTACTATCAATTAGTTATACAATTCGAGGCTTCCGGGAGGCAGCTTACGATCGATTTTCGTCGCGTCTTCGCGTCTTCGAAAGCGTTTAGCTCATCGGGTTGAGAGAAGGACACTTTTGGGGCGCGGACGTCTCGTCCGGACTCAAGTCCATGGCATCCTGCCCGGCGTTAGGCCGGTGCGCGATAGACGCGCTCGG
>CAYQYP010000557.1:0-7788 GCA_964421755.1 uncultured Acidobacteriota bacterium | reverse complement strand
ATTGGGGAATCGCTCGAGTTCCGCCGGACTGGCGGAAACATCACGTACCGAATTGTCGGGGTGGTGCGGGACACGAAACACATGAACCTCCGGGAGCCCTCCAAGCGCTTTGCCTTCCTTCCGTTGCGACAGCCGAGGGATGTCGAGCAACGGGTCACATTGATCGTTGCTCCCAGAACGCCGAACGGGGAAATGAAATTATTGCAGCCGGTCCGGAATGCGGTCGCGAGGATCGACCGCCGGATATTGATCTCCGATGTGATCACGATCAGGAGCCAGCTTGACGGCACTCTGCTGACCGAGCGGCTGCTCTCCGGGCTCTCAAGTGCCTTCGGATTGCTGGCGATGATTCTCGCCTCGATTGGGCTCTATGGCGTTCTCTCCTACCGGATTGGACGGCAACGTCTGTCGATCGGGATACAGATGGCCTTGGGAGCAACGCCCTCCTACGTGGCCTTGCGCGTTTTACGCCAGAGCGGGGTGGTGATTGTTGCCGGCCTGACCCTGGGTCTGCCGTTTGCAATGCTTGCAGCCCGGCTGGCTGACACGCTGTTTTGGGGAGTAAAGGCAAGCGATCCGATGATCTACATTGCCTCCGCCGCCCTGCTGTCGTTCGTCGGGATTGCGAGCGCTTACCTGCCGGCCCGACGCGCCGCCGGGGTGGATCCCGCAAGGGCCTTGCGACACGGCTAGGTGGTCAACACACCCCTCCCCCGTTTGTGTGCTGAGTCATCAATTCGCACTCGCTAGCCACTTGAGTCGCGACTCAGAAAGCTACTGCAAAGGGTTTTACGAGGACACTCGCCCCGCCTTTCTCACAGAGGCGGACAGAGAACTGTCGGAGCCGCGCACGCAGCGAGGGTGTTGAAAATGTTGCCTTACGTGATATTTCCGTCAGGCGGCTTGCCGAAATGACCCCAACGGGGTCAACGTACCAAAGCCCAGGGTTGCCCGCGTTGTGTGCGGGAAACCCTGGGTAGGGTGTGCGTACGCATCCAACCCTGAAAGGGTTGCGTAGTGCGGTACGCAACCCTTTCAGGGTTGGATCCTTCCCGCCGTCAAACCCGGGGTTTCCCGCAGACAACGCGGGCAACCCCGGGCTTTGCTACGTAACGCCTTCGGCGTTGAAAACTGTCAATAAGCCATGGGCCGAACGCACTTCTCCGACCTTTTTCAACAGCCTCGCAGCGCATTCCAGCGGAGTAAGCGGGTTTTCTTTTCCGGCATCACGCTGTGGGCAACAGGACCTACTCCGCTGGAAAGCGCTGCGTGCGCGGCTCCGAAAAAAGCTTCAGCCGGGTGGTGACAAATCCGGGTAGTGCTTCAAAAACAGAACTCCCTTTAGAGCTCTTGCGCTACGATAGCGCGATGGCTGTGGCCAAGCTGATGCTGAGAACGGTTATCGGGGCTATCCTCGCTTCGGCCACACTTCTGGCCGGGAGCGGCACCACCGCGGACCCGCCACGGCTGGACGGATTGCTCGACGAAGCGGCATGGGGGCAGCCGGAACTGACTGCCGAGCTCATCCAGCAGTCTCCACGGCCAGGCGCACCGACGGTCTTCACGACCACCGTGCGAGTGATCGTGACCGAGCGGGCCGTTGTTCTTGGATTTGAATGCCGGGACCCGGAGCCTGCCCGGATCGCGATCCACACGATGCAGCGTGATTCGGAGATGGAAGGCGACGACACTGTCGCCCTGGTGCTCGATACTTACGGGGACAAGAGGACAGGCTACTTCTTCCAGGTGAACGCGGCAGGGGCGCGCGCCGATGGTCTCATCTCGAATCCCGAGCACATCTCCTACGACTGGGACGGCATCTGGGATGCTCGGACCGCCCGAACCCCGTCCGGCTGGTCTGCGGAAATCGAGCTTCCGGTTCGCACGCTGAGCTTCGCTCCGGGGCTTAAGAGCTGGGGATTGAATCTCCAGCGCTTTGTGGCCCGCGAACAGGTAACGCTGCGCTGGCAGTCTCCTAACCTCGATGCCTTCCTGTATGACATGAAGCGGGCCGGCGCGTTGCCGGGTGTCGAGGGGCTGCAACAAGGCCGGGGCATCGAGGTCACCCCTTACCTGACCGGCCGGATGCGCGGGGATTTCGAAGAGCCTCACCGGACCTGGCAGTCGACGGCCGGCCTGGACACCACCTGGCGGATCACGCCGAAGCTCGCCACTGTCCTCACCGTCAACACGGATTTTGCCGAGACCGAGGTGGACGCCCGGCAGATCAACATCACCCGGTTTCCGCTGTTCTTCCCCGAGAAACGTGCGTTCTTCCTGGAGGGTTCAAACCAGTTCGAGTTCGGATTGGGCCTCGGGGAAACCTTCATTCCCTTCTTTACCCGGCGAGTGGGGCTTTTCGGCGGAGAGCAGATCCCCATTAATGCCGGTCTGAAGTTGAACGGACGAGTCGGACAATGGAACGTCGGGCTGCTCGACGTCCAGACGCGTGACACACCGATGGCGCCCGGCACGAACCTGTTCGCCAGCCGCGTTTCCGTGGATTTGAATGAGAACCTGCGGGTCGGCACGATCGTTACGAATGGAAACCCGGACGGGAGGATGAACAACACGCTCGGGGGAATCGACGCCGTCTGGCAAACGTCCCGATTCAGGGGTGACAAAAACTTCATGATCGGCGGCTGGACCGCGTTCAGCCACGACGATCTGGAACCTGGGCAGAACGGCGGATGGGGATTCAAAGTCGACTACCCGAATGACCTTTGGGACTGCGCCGCGACCTTCAACCAGTTCGGCGATGCCCTACGCCCGGCGCTGGGGTTCCTCCCCCGCCCCGGAGTCCGTCGCTACACCAGCAAATGCGACTACATGCCCCGCCCGTCCCGCACGGGGCGCCTCAGATCCATCCGCCAGGCTTTCTTCTCCGGCAGTGCCAGCGTGGTCACGGATTTGAAAGGGACTACGGAAAGCTGGGCCGTTGAGACTTCGCCGCTGGGCCTCATTTTCGAAACCGGAGACAAGGTCGAAGTCGACTGGGAGCCCCAGTACGAATTCCTGCGGGAACCATTCGACATCTCCGAAGGGATAGCTATTAACCCGGGCGCCTACCGGTTCAACCGTTTCCAGATCGGTGGCGAAACCAGCGAGCACCGGGCGCTTCGGTTCGAGACGGACGTGTCCTTCGGAGGCTTCTATAGCGGTAACCTGACACAGTGGGAACACTCATTGAGCTGGACCTCGAGCTCGGGCCGAGCGCAGTTCGGGCTTGGAGTCGAACAGAACTTCGGCCGGCTGCCCGAAGGCAATTTCGTGCAACGGCTCTGGCAGCTGCGCACTGCTCTGTCCTGGACCCCGAACCTGACCCTCACGAGCTTCGTGCAGTGGGACGACGAGTCAGGGGATCTCGGGACAAATACGCGCGTTCAGTGGACCCTGAAGCCGGGCCGCGAAATTTTTCTGGTCTGGAATCGCGGCTGGCGCCGACTCATCACCAGCCGCGACGACCTGATCCTCGGGCCTGAAAGCGAGATTATCGCCGTCAAGATACGTTGGACACTTTGGATGTAAAGGAGAATCGGCATGAAACACAAGATCATCCTCTTTTGCTTTATCTGTCTGGGAACAGTCGCCGGGCTAGCCGCCCAGGCGCCGCAGAACACGCTCACCGCGCAGGAGAAAGCCGAGGGCTGGCAGCTGCTGTTTGACGGCCAATCCCTGGCTGGCTGGCGCGCCTACAACAAGACGGCCCAGATCGGCAGCGGCTGGAAGGTCGAGGACGGCCTGCTGAGGAAAGCAGCAGGCGAACGAGGAGGAGACATCGTCACCGAGAAGTCGTTCGATGATTTCGAGTTTGCCTGGGAATGGCGCCTGGAGCCGGGCGCCAACAACGGTATCAAGTACCTGGTCAGCGAAACCCGGGCGGGAGCGCCGGGGCACGAGTACCAGATGATCGACGAACAGGCTGAGAAGCAGAGGAACCTGGCACCATTCCACAGGACAGCCGCCTTCTATGAGGTGCTCCCGGCTGCCGAAGAGAAGCCGCTCAAGGCGGCCGGCGAATGGAATGCCTCTCGAGTCGTCGTCAAGGGAAACCATGTCGAGCACTGGCTCAATGGCAAGAAGGTTCTTGAGTACGAGCTGGGGAGCGAGGCCGTGCGGGCCGGAATCGCGGCCAGCAAGTTCAACAAGTTCCCGGATTTCGGGACCAAGATCCGAGGGCCGATCATGCTCACGGATCACAGCGACGGAGCCTGGTTCAGAAATCTGAAGATCCGCGAGCTGCGGTAGGTCCGAACATGCTTATCTTCCAGACTCTGCTTGTCAACGGCGCATGGCTTTAAGGAACACGGCCTCGGTGACTCCGATGTCGGGCAGATTCAGCTCGATCTTCTCGCCAGCCTTTAGCGCCGCGGTTTTCGAGGAAGCGAGCTCGCCGTCGCGGAACACTCCGATGACGTAGGTTCCTTCTCGCCTTGCCGCCATTTCGACCGTCACATTGAGTTTCAGTGTGTTCTGGTCCGCGACAAAGCTCACACGCGAAGGGTCGGGCGCCTGATTGTCAAAAGCCGCCTCCGGGAATCTGAGAATGCCGACAGTGGCACCGTCAGTCCGGCTCACGTGGCTGATTTTTGCCCGCTTGGCCGTGGTGGAAAAGGCGACTGCGCCCGGCCCAGGGACGCCCGGGTGCAGGACGTCTTCAACCGAAGTGACCATCGCCGCCAGCTTGCGATAGGCTTCGGCGAACGGGTCCGGCTTGCCGGAATCGTCCATCATCTGGCCGTAACAGTAGGCCGAGTACCCGTTTGCACCCCGCTCGAGCGCATTGATCGTGTACTCCTGGAAGATGGCCTTGCTCCCGCCGACGATTTCGGTGTGGGGACCCTGGCCTCCTATCCCGATCTCGGAGGGCAAAAGCAGTGGAAGGTTATAAAGGTAGTCCAGGTAAAAGGCGTCCATGTTGGGCCAGAGGGCGCGCGCCTCGTCCCGGTAGAACATCGACCCGATCACGTCCAGGTTGCCCAGGGCGTAGACCGTGTGGTCGGCTCCCTGACTGCGAATGACCTCGGTTCGTCCCTGCTCGCCAAACGCTCCCCAGAGGTTGAAAGAGGTGAGCTTGTACGGGTCCTCGGCATGGAACGAGGTTGTAAAGTTTCGCCACCACCACGCCACGGCGTTGAACTTGAACGCCTTCCAGTCGGACTTGCCCGTTTTGGTCTTCCAGTCCTCGTAGAATTTCAGCGTATAGGGGTTGACGTCCACCTCGCGGTTCTGAGGGACGTTTGGAATAAACCCTTCCTCGTTCCCGATCTGCATACCGATCACGGCGTCTGAATCCCGGTAGCGGCGCGCCAATTGGCGGATCACGCGATTCTGGAGGGCGAAGATCTTCGGGTGGGCATAGCAGGGCAAAAGCTCCGCCTGAGTCGCGCGGATTTTCTCGAACGAGTCCAGGACGTTTCCCTTTTCGTCCTTCACCCACTGAACCGCATAGTTGGCCGAACCCCGATTGTCGTAGTTGAACACCCAGAAGTCCCGTCCCCGGCGCAGCTGGCCGTTGTCGTGCATGAAGAAGACCCACCAGATCTTCACGCCGTGCCGCCGGGCGGTATTCACAATCTGGTCCGTGAAGTCGAAGCTGAATCGCCCTTCCTCCGGCTCGATGTCCTTCCAGTGGAGCATGAACAGCGATACGTTCGCCCCAAATTTCCTGCAGTTTGCGAAGACTTCATCCCAGTCCGTCTTCTGGTCGCGCCCGCGGGTATCCCAGAAGCCAGTTTCGATGCCCTTCACGAAAAACGGGGCCATCTTACCTTTGGCGTCGCGGGTCATCAGCGCAAGCTTCGCGTTCGCCAAGCGTGCGACGACAAACGGCGCCTTGACCGTGTCCAGATCCTTTGCCGGCACTATTCGAACCGGCGTCGGTTGAAAGCCCGGATCGTAAGGAAGGAAGTCTTCGTCTTGGGCGGCGGCAACGGTCGGTGCCTGCAGCCAGGAAAACCCAAACAGTAACGCAAGAACTATGGATGATTTCAGTCGCATAACGGGTCTCGAGCTCATGGCCTCGCCGACCGGGCCGATCAGCCGTTGTTGTCCGACAAATCCCCACACCGGTGGGGCAGCGTCGTGACTATACCTTCATATCCCAAAAAGTGACAAGACTGCCGCCAGGGAGCCCTCGCGCGGGACTTGTAAAATTGGCTTATCTTCCAGCCGATGACGAAAACGAAAAGGAAGAGGAGCCGGGCAGAAGTCCACACCTCGCTTTTCCCTTCTCCTCGGCCCCGCCCCGACCCATAATGTCTCAACGGACGAGAAGATCAAGGCAGGTTGCCGCTTGTTACGGCCCGAGCCGGTATGGTCTCAGAGAGACAAATACCCGGGAGGAAAAATGAGCCCTGAGTTGAGTTCCCATGAAGATCGTGAAGATCGCCGCAGTTTCCTGAGGATTGCCGGAGCCGGAGTTGCGGCGGCAATCGTTACCAGTTCAGCTCACGCAAACCGTGCTCTCACCGAGAAGGAGAAACTCGCCCGGATTGCTTCCAACTGTTGGCCCGCCAGGAAGATCTTCAAGAGTCGCGGGGATCGGCCGGACAACCCGGAAGTCGCCGAAATGAAAAAGAAGTACGGCCAGATCACGATGCACGATTTCCCTCAGTGGACCAAGGACACCTACCCCGGTGTCTATCACATGGACCTCTGGTCGTCTGTCTTCGGCGACACCACTGACGACTCCCAGTACACGGCGAGAACCGTTGAAAGGGAGGGCCGGACCCGGACCTTCTATGAGTGGGATCCATCGAAGCCTTCATCAAAACGCTGGGTGGACGAACTCGCGAACATTCAGGCGAAGACTGGAACCATCTGCAGTCACATTTCCAACAACGCACCTCAAAACATCGCGGAGCCGAATGAAGATCTTCGGCAAGAGGGGGTTCGAGTTGGGAAGATCTGGATGGACGTGGCCTCCGTTCTGGGAGCCAAGACGATGCGGGTCAACACCGGAATTCAGGGGACTCGAGTCATGCCTGAGGCCACCTCGAACGACCAGGGTTACCCGCGCAATGACAAGATCGTCGTTTACCTGGGACAGTGCATCAAGTCCTTTCGAGAGCTCGCCGAATACGGCGAAAAGAGGGATGTAGCCATTTCGATCGAGAACCATTGGGGGTTATGCGCCAACCCGATGAATATCAAGATCGTGATCGATGAGGTCAATCATCCGTACTGCGAGGCGACTCCCGACTTCTGCAACTGGGAGCACGAGTACCACCTCTTCCACGGCCTGGAAGTGTTGATGCCGTACACCCGCCATCATATTCACGCCAAGTACTGGGACCGCTGGAAGACAGAAAAGAAGGACTGGAACGACGTGGCTCGCTCGGTTCGAATCCTGAACGCTCACAAGTTCACGGGAACGATCTCCATCGAGTACGAACATGGCCCCTGGGACGACATCGAAGGCTCCAAGTGGCTCATGAACCAGGTCATGGCCGCCCTCTAGCCTCACAACTCTGCGACTGATTTTGCCGTCAGAGCCGCACCGAGGCGAGGGTGTTGAGAATGTTAACTCTTCCATTAATAGCCGGATAGACCGCCGAGTTCCCGGCGGAGGGCGAGATCGAATGGAGCCGCGCACGAAAGCGAGAGAAGCGAGCGAGAGTAAGCGGACCACCTGACTCGCTCCACTGCTTCGTGTTTAAATGTATCGACTTAGCGAATGATTGGTGGTCCGCTTACTCTCGCTCACTACCGTTCGCTTTCGTGCGCGGCTCCATTCGATCTCGCCCTCCGCACGACATCAGCCCATAACAAGTCCGTCAATACCTG
>CAYQYP010000556.1:0-1747 GCA_964421755.1 uncultured Acidobacteriota bacterium | reverse complement strand
GCTGTCTCCGTGTTTTCCACGCTTTTGTCCGTGGAATCCGTGTAGGTTTTTGGTAATTCCAAATATTGTTGATTGCGCCAAACAGGAAGTGCTCCAATCTCCTCGGGCTGATCCTCAAATTTCGCCCGGGCTGACGCCGTGCCGATCGCTTGTCTTTCCGCCGCGCCGCGCCCGCTGAACCTGGGAAGCGTGCCCGCCGGCTGTGCCCCGTCGCCATGCAAGTGGGGAGGCTCGCGGTTCCGCCAGCCCGATGGATCATTCACCGCCTATGCACTGGGTGTCTTCCTCTCGAGCATCTGCGCACTCTCGACGTCGAAATCGTGCGCGAGTGGAGTATCGGGCACGACGAGTATTGGGGGAAGATCGGACACTTCGCGATCGGGTGGAAGACGTGCGATGTCGTGACCGGCAACCTGGGGAATCTGATGAATGCGGACCGTAAGACGGTCAAAACAATTGTGGGCATGGACGCGATTACGCGGATGGGCTGGCCGCGTGCTTACTGGTCCTGCTAATCTTGAGAGAACTCGACCGGAGGGACAATATGAGTTTGATCAAGGAAAAGATCGAGCAGGCGCGCGGGATCCTCAAAGAGCACGAGATTGACTGCTGGCTGACCTTCGTCCGCGAGACGCAGATAACCGGGGACCCGTCACTACAGTTCTTGGTCAACAGCGACCTGACCTGGCACTCGGCGCTGATCGTCAGCGCCTCCGGCCGAGCGGTCGCCATAGTCGGGGCCTATGACAAAAAATCCGTCGAGGACACGGGCGCCTATGACGAGGTGATTGGCTACGTTCAGGGCATCCGGACGGATCTCCTCAGGGCCTTGGCGGCTCTCTCGCCGAAGTCGATTGCGGTGAACTACTCGCAGGAGAGCGAGGTGTGCGATGGGCTCACGCACGGGATGTTCCTGACGCTCCAGGCGACGCTCGCGGAGATTGGCTTGCAGGACCGGCTGGTTTCTGCGGAGAAGATCGTCTCGGCGTTGCGGCAACGAAAAACCCCCTGGGAGGTCGAACGCATCCGGAGGGCCGTCGAGGCTGCCGACGACATCTTTGACGCTGTCGGAGATTTTATCCGCCCCGGGCGCACCGAAAAGGAAATCGCGGCCTTCGTCAAGATCGAGATGGACGCGGCTCGACTCGGGCCCGCCTGGGATCCTCGCGTTTGCCCGTCGGTTTTCACCGGGCCGGACACCGCCGAAGCGCACTATGGACCTACCGACCGAAAGGTCGAGCCGGGCCACGTGGTCAACATGGACTTCGGTGTCAAGGTCGACGGGTACTGCTCCGATCTGCAGAGAAGCTGGTACGTCCGCCGGGAGGGAGAAGCGTCTGCTCCTGACGACGTAAAGGCAGGATTCGACACGATTGTCCGGGCAATCGAAGCCGCCCGCCGTTGTGTAAAGCCCGGCGCGAAAGGGATTGAAGCCGATCAGGCCGCCCGGCAGGTCCTTGCAGATGCCGGTTACCAGGAGTTCCCGCACGCGCTCGGCCACCAGGTCGGCCGGTTTGCGCACGACGGCAGCGCTCTCCTCGCCCCCTCGTGGGAGAAATACGGGAAGAAGCCCCTCGAGCCGATCGAAGAAAGCATGATCTTCACGCTCGAGCCCCGCCTGACGGTACCGGGCAAGGGCATCGTGACCATGGAAGAAATGGTTGTCGTCACGCGCACTGGCGCCGACTACCTCTCCAGGCCTCAGCAAAACGTGAGGATGATCTAGGGCCGAATCCTACCGAACCGG
>CAYQYP010000555.1:0-3644 GCA_964421755.1 uncultured Acidobacteriota bacterium | reverse complement strand
ACGGCCAGCGTTCCTTGGTTGAAAACACAGCATGAAGATAAACGGCTGAAAGGGATTGAGGCATGGACGCAAAATGCCACAAAACCGGGCCGGTGAAAAGGGAGTTTCGGCACCGAGCTCGATACGCAACCCTTTCAGGGTTGGGATCTTGCCGGCCACCTACCCAGGGTAGGCCGCAAAAAACGCGGCCAACCCTGGGCTTTGCTACGCGACCCCGTTGGGGTCTAAAACCCGGATTTGTTCGGCCGACGGGGTTGCGGTTCTTCCCGGCCTCCTGCCTCAGTGTCAAGTGTGTCCAGAGGTGAGCGGTGCTTGGGATCCAGGTCAGCCTCAGCGTGGTTCTGCTCGTTGGCGCCACACTGCTGTTCCGAGGTGTCCAGAAGGCTGCGGCCGTCGACCCGGGGTTCAGAGTCAGCGGGGTATCGTGCCTGTCCCTGGATCTGCCAGCCGATATGTATCAGGACCAGAATCTGCGACCCTTTACGCAACAACTCCGCTCGGTAGTCGACAGCTCGCCTTTGTTACGCGAGGCTGGGCTGACATGGATGGTCCCGTTGGGCGACTCACGCGCATCGACCGGTTTCCGATTACGGGAAGAGCCCGAGGACAAGACGCGCCCGGTATTGGTGCACCAGGTCTCCGCCGGCTACTTCTCTGTTCTCGGCATCCGCTTTCTTGCCGGCAGAAACTTCGAACCAAGTGATCGAGAGAGCGGGTCGATCGTGGTCAACGAGACAATGGCCAGGCGCCTTTGGCCCGGTGAGTCTCCCGTCGGAAAGATCATCGTCTCCGGAAAGTCCCGCCAAGTGGTGGGCATGGTGGCAGATGCCCACACGACCAGCCTGGAACAGGTCGAACCGACCTTTTACGAGCCGGTTGCGCCGGGGACGCTACCGAGCCTGCTCGTCGAGGATGTCCGACTGGGGGCTGTCAAGGCCGTCCTTGACCAATTCCTCCGGCAGCAGGGCGGCGGTTCTGTTCGGGTGACGTCGCTCTCAGAGAACCTCGAACGTTCTCTGAAAGAATCGCGGGTGGTCGCCGGAATTGCCGGCGGCCTGGGAGCTCTCGCTCTGATTCTGGCGGCGATCGGCGCCTTTGGCGTCTTCTCTTTTGCGGTCCAGCAGCAGACCAGGGAATTGGGACTTCGTATAGCCATAGGCGCCGGGCCATTCCAGGTTGTGCGATTCGTGCTGCGGGAAAGCTGCCCGCCGCTGCTCGCGGGTCTGGTGATCGGTCTGCCGGCATCGTACGGCGCCGCGCTCCTGCTCGTCAGTCAGTTGCACGGACTGAACCCGGCCGATCCTATCACCTACGCATTGGTTCTCAGTCT
Organism: uncultured Acidobacteriota bacterium; assembly: GCA_964421755.1. GTDB lineage: Bacteria > Acidobacteriota > UBA6911 > RPQK01 > RPQK01 > CAVUUN01. Next base: position 2,314 of record CAYQYP010000555.1, on the reverse strand, counting down.
CCTCCTTTCTGTCGGATTGTTGGCTGTCGGTCTTCCAGTGAAAAAAGCGCTGAAAATCGATCCCACAGTCGCGCTGCGGTACGACTAGCCGGGCATTTCTCACAACTCTGCGGCTGCTTTTCCCGTCAGAGCCGCGCGCGAGCGCTTTCCAGGAAAGCGTTTAGCTTAGCGTGCTCACCCGCACGGAGGCGGGCGCGGCCAGTTGCGCAGCCACAGAGCCGGGAGCGACCAAGCCGCGAAGCGGCTGAGCGACCGGTCACTGAGCTGCCGGCGACAGCCTCGGCGTCTTCCACCTTATCGCACGCGCCTCAGTGACCGGTCGCTCAGCCGCTTCGCGGCTTGGTCGCTCCCGGCTCCGTGGCTGCGCGAGGGAGTCACATCTGTCCTTATCGACAATGGCATCGGCAACGTGAACGAGTCCGGTTCGGTGGCCGTTACTCCGCGCGAGTCGACGACCTTTACCGCGATCGCCTCAGGACCCGGCGGAGAAGCGCGGGGAAGCGTTCGGGTAACCGTAACCGAAGCCGACTCCCCAGGTCTTGCGAGCTCGGACATTGCGGCCCTGATGGAGGCGCTGTCGTCCGGGAAGATCAAACCGGTCTTCTTTGCCTACGACAAAGCCGACCTCTCGGAGCAAGCCAAGGAAATCCTGGCGGAAAATGCCCGCTGGTTCAGGCGTCTTCCAGGCGCCGGCGTGCTGGTCGAAGGGCACTGTGACGAGAGGGGCACCGAGGAGTACAACCTCGCTTTGGGAGACCGAAGAGCCCAGTCTGCGTACCAGTACCTGCTCGAGCTCGGCGTAAACCCTCGGCAACTTGAAACGGTTTCACTTGGGGAAGAGCGGCCCTTCGAATCCGGCCAGGGTGAGTCGACGTACTCGCAGAATCGAAGGGCGCATTTTTCGGCTAGGCAACCTTAACTTCATAAGAGGAGGTTTCGACGGTTTGCCGGTCGCGGACGGGGGAGATTCCGACAAATGATTCAATCATGTTGACTCGTATCTGGCCCCTTCTAGTCTCGGCATTTTCGGTTCTTCTGGGATTGGGATTGGTTTTGGGACTTGTCTCTATACGGCAAGCCGAGCGCAAGCTCCGATGTGACCGCCCTGTTTTCGAACCCGGAGGAGGAGGCATCAACGTTTCCCGGGCAATTCGGAACCTTGGTGGAGATTCGTTATCTGCTCTCCTCAGTATCGCAGCACGGCAGCAACGGTGGCACGTTCAGGCATGCGCGCCTGGTCAAGCAGGTAGACGGTGCCGGAGGTCAGGACCGTCTGGACGGCGGCAAGATCCAGGAGATCTTCGTTGTCCGCCGTCGCCTCGCGCTCTGGCATGACCTCTTCGCGAGCCACGTCGTAACTTCCCCACACGTGTTGATCCTCGTCGAGAAAGAGGGTCTGAATGCGGCCATGGTGAGCCGCGGGAAGTATCCGATCGAGCGTAGCTGCGGTCTTGCCTGTTCCCGACAAGTTCCCGTAGTTCTGGATCTCGGCATCCCGGGTCTGATTGATGATCGGTCTGGCCAAACGCCAGGCTTCGTGGTGAAGTTTCTCGGGCCGCATCTGTTCGGCGCTTCCACTGATACCCTCGTCGAGCAGCCGCGGGTATTTGCTCACTTCGCGGAACAAGGGGAAATAGTATTCGACACCGGCCAGGACAAGCGGCGACTGCGTCGTCCCCAGGAACTCGCTCACCCCTTTGTCTACTTCCCGGAAGAACTGCAGCATCGTCTCCTTCTGCAGTCCGGCCTCGTCCCCATGCCCGTGAAACACGGCAGGCCTGCCCTGAATGCCCGGAGTTCGAGTGTGGAACTGCAGTTGCCTCTCCGATTCCCGGTTTTTCATAACCTCGGCCAGGCTTTCCGGAACGGAGTCGAGCTCGACCTCGTGGAGGCCATCAAGTCCGGCCTCGTAGAGCCGGACCTGGTTCTGGCCGAGACCAAGCACGTAGAAAGTAGCGTCTTCGGACAGGACCGAAAGAAGCGGGCGCAGGTGAAACCGGCGTGCTACGACCGCAAGTTCCGGGAACGCGCGGGGAAGCCGGTAGTATCGGAACAGATCCGGAGCGAGAAAGATTGCGAGCCCGTCCTTCTGGTGTTGCCAGAACCAGTCGTCCTCGATCAGCTTTGTAACGGGCTCGAGCAGATCCCGAGCCTCGGCCGGTCGCTTGCCTCCCTCGATCAGCTGTTCACTCGCTTCGCGAGCCAGGTTCTTGAGCCGAATCGCACCCTGTTGCACCTGCTTCGTTGAGCGATGCGTCGGGAGAAACAGAGAGACGCAGCTGTCCTCCCGGTGGAGCGCCAGTTTGGATATTTC
>CAYQYP010000554.1:0-17895 GCA_964421755.1 uncultured Acidobacteriota bacterium | reverse complement strand
TTTGTCCAACAGATCGTCATTGGCGTCGTTATAGTTGCCGCGGTCGCGATCGACAACTACCAGAGGCGGTGGAAGTAAGCGACTGACAACTGACCACTGACGACTGGACCACAAGAAGCTGGCAGCGGGCAGTGGGCAGTGGGCAGTGGGCAGTGCGCAGTGCGCAGTGGGCAGTGCGCAGTGCGCAGTGCGCAGTGGGCAGTGGGCAGTGGGCAGTGCGCAGTGGGCAGTGCGCAGTGCGCAGTGGGCAGTGCGCAGTGGGCAGTCAGCTGGTCAGTCTCATTGAGGTAAGAACATGCCAACAGAGAGCAAACGCAGCGCTTGGGAACGAGTCAGCTGGACATGGAATCCCGCTAGCGCCCGTGAGTCGGGCGACTCGATTGTCCGAAACTTCCTCCTGCACTGGTTTCCCTCCAAAGTCTCGGAGCCGAGTCTGTCCTGGCGTTATTCGTTCTGGCTGGGAACGATTTCGGCCGTTCTTTTCGCGATCCTGACGATCAGCGGTGCGGTCTTGATGTTCCTGTACGTGCCCTCGGTCGAGCGGGCGTACTTGTCGGTCAAGGACCTGGAGTTTGCGGTGTCGTTCGGTGGCTTTCTGCGCGCGCTTCACCGGATAAGCGCCCATCTGATGGTCGCGGTGGTCTTCCTGCACATGGTGCGGGTTTTCCTGACCGGCGCCTACCTCAACTCCCAGCCGGGTCACCAGAACCGGCCGCTCAACTGGATGGTCGGGGTCGGCTTGCTCCTGCTGACACTCCTTTTGTCTTTCACCGGGTATCTGCTCCCCTGGGACCAGCTGGCTTTTTGGGCCATTACGGTTGGCACGAACATCGCCCAATCGGCTCCCCTCTTTGGCGAACCGTCGCGCTTCGTGCTGCTGGGAGGTACGACCATAGGCCAGGGGACGCTCATTCGCTTTTACGTCCTCCACTGCTTCTTCCTGCCGTTGCTGGTCCTTCTGCTGGCGTCGTATCACATGTGGCGAATCCGCAAGGACGGCGGGCTGGCTTGCTACGACCAGCTTTCACTCGCGCAGAAAGTTCGAGAAGTCCCGCCGAGCAAGGCAAAGACCTATTCACTGCTCGGAATCACCAGCGGAACGACGGTTCATGTCCAGACCTCACTGGTTGATGACGAGGAGCACCTGGTCGAATCCTCGCCACACCTCGTCCGCCGGATCGCGGTAGTCGCTTTGGGCACGTTCACTATCGCGGCTCTCTTGGCGATCCTCTTGCAGGCACCCCTGGAGGGTCCGGCTAACCCGAGCGTGACTCCCAATCCGGCCAAGGCGCCCTGGTACTTCCTCTGGCTCCAGGAACTGGTGACGGATACCACGGTCAACCTCGGGGGATTCACGATCAATGGGGCGCTTGTCGGGGGCATTCTCATTCCCGGACTCCTCGTCCTTGCGCTTCTCGCGGTTCCGTTCCTCGAGAAGGCGCGGCCCTCGGCTGTGGGCGTCTGGTGGGCTCGAGAACGCCGGCGGATCAATCTTCTCTTTGTCGCTGGAGTGCTGATCGTCCTTATTCTGACCGTCATTGGGACCTACCTGCGAGGTCCGTACTGGAACCTTTACTGGCCATGGGAAAGCTGGCCTGAATTGCCACGCAAGTTCTGAGGGAGGTGCGAGTGTATCGCAGAGACCTGCTCTGGCTTTATGGGTTTGGCGTCGTCGCCCTGCTGCTCACGGCATACCTGCTCTGGAGTCCCTGGATCGCCGAATGGACGGCCTACCAGGCCGAATTCCGTGACATGGTTGCTGAGAAGTTCGGGGACGAAAGAGCCGCAAGCGCCCCACGCGGCATCCAACAGATCTGGGTCCGTGAGCTGGGGCGCGTGGACCGTTGCACGACGTGCCATCAGGGGATCGAATGGAAGGGACTGGAGAACGAGCCGAATCCCTACATGACCCATCCCACCGAGATTCTGAAGAGTCACCCGCTTCCCCAGTTCGGATGCACGACCTGTCATGGCGGGCAAGGGTATGCAACCGACTTCGAGTCCGCACATGGCTTCGTGGAGCACTGGGAGGAGCCGGTCCTGGGCAACCAGCTGAGCGAAACCTACCTGGTTCGCGACAAACAGGCCATGCGCCAGATGAAATGCAACGAATGCCACCGGTATGACCGGCAGACGAAAAATGCCGACTTCATCAACCGGGCGAAGCAGCTCGTTCAAGAGAAAGGGTGCAGAGCCTGCCACGTCATCAACGGCCGAGGCGGTCAGATCGGTCCCGACCTGACGTTGGTTGGTGACAAATCGCCGGAACAGTACGACTATTCGCGGATATCGGGCGTGCAGTCTGCCTTCGCGTGGCACGTCGCGCACCTCCAGGACCCGAAATCCCTGGTTCCGGAGACCGTAATGCCGGCCTTCGGGTTCCCCAGTGCCGACGCCCAGGCGCTTTCCTTACTCGTCCTCAGCTGGAAACGCACAGAGTTGCCCGCGCGTTACCTGCCCGGTGCGGCCCTGGCCGACCGGCCGACTCCCGAAGAGGCCGAGAAGGAACGCCAGATGCTCGAAGGCGAAGGGGCCTTTTTCGTGAAGAAAGGCTGTTTCGTGTGCCATTCGGTGAGCACGCTTGGCATCGAGTCGGCGGCGAAGATCGGCCCGGACCTGAGCGAGGCGGTATCCGACGTCCAGAGCCGGTTCGGCAGAACGCTGGAGGATTTCCTCGCGAGTCCGACTGGAACCATGGCTGTGGTCCTGGCCACCCAGATTCAACTGACCCCGGAGGAAAAGCGAGAGGCGATCGACAAGCTGAAGATCGCATACGAAAAGAGAAGCAGTCAGGCAACGGAGGAGAAAGACTGAGGATTTTGTCGCAGCCTCGCCCGAGGCGTGTTTCAGAAATCAGAAGGTGTGAAAGTGAATCACATAGCGGGCGTAGGCAACCACCGCTGACACTGCAAAAATTACGGGAGGCAATATGAAGATTAGAAAACACGGTATCGTTTGGGCAATCATCGGGGTCTTCTGCCTTGCACTACTCCTTATTCCGATGAGCTGCGGACGAAAAACGCGTGTGGAGCAACGGACCGGAGCGGCGGAGGCGGCAGTGGCCACGTTCGTGGCGCCTGGAGATCTCGATGAGTATTACCTCTTCTATTCCGGCGGTCATTCCGGCCAAATTTACGTGGCCGGTGTTCCGTCCATGCGGCACATTTGCTCTATTCCAGTTTTCTCACCGTACCCGGCAACCGGTTACGGCTTCGACAAGGAAACCAAGGAGATGCTGGGCAAGTTCACCTGGGGAGATGCACATCACCCCGCGCTCAGCGAGACCAAGGGCGACTATGACGGCCGGTGGCTGTTCATCAATGACAATGCCAACAACAGGATCGCGCGAATCGACCTGCGTGACTTCAAAACCAGGCAGATCCTTGGCCCCATTCCAAACGTCTCCGGAAACCATGGGTCCACGTTTGTCACGCCGAACACGGAGTACATCCTGGCCGCCTCCCGGTTCTCCATCCCTCTCCCGAAGGGCAGCTATGCTCCTCTCGAAGACTACGCGACGAAGTACAAAGGCGTCGTAGCGGGCATCGCGGTTAACCCTCAGACCGGGCAGATGTCGGTCGGCTGGGAAATCATGATGCCGCCGTTCGACTATGACCTGGGTGATGCCGGTAAGGCCGCCAGCGAAGGGTGGGCCTTTTGGACCTGCTACAACGCCGAGCGTGCGACCGGCAAGCTCGAGGTGACGGCGACCCAGAAAGACCGCGACTACATCGCTGCTGTCGACTGGAAGGCCGCCGAGAGAGCCGTCAAAGAAGGAAAATCCAGAGATGTTGACGGTGTGAAGATGATTGACCCTCAACAAGTACCGGGCGTTGTCTACTTCATGCCTTGCAGCAAGAGCCCGCACGGGGTCGACGTCAGCCCGGACGGCAAATATATCGTGGGGAGCGGCAAGCTGCAGTCGATTACCACCGCCTTCAATTTCGAAAAAATCAAGACAGCGATCCAGAAGAAGGACTTCAGCGGGGACGAGGACGGAATTCCGGTCCTGAAGTACGAGAGTATCAAGGACGCGGAGATCAATGTCGGCCTTGGTCCCCTCCACACCCAGTTTGACGATCAGGGTTTTGCGTACACGAGTCTTTTCGTGGAAAGCGCTGTCGCCAAGTGGAAGCTCGGCACATGGGAGGTCACGGATAAGATTCCGATCACGTACAACATCGGCCACCTGACGGCGGCCGAAGGGGACACGGTCAGTCCCGACGGTAAATACCTCGTCGCGCTGAACAAACTCTCTCACGGACGACACTTGGTCGTTGGGCCATCCCAGCCTGAATCGTCGCAGCTCATCAACGTGAGCGGCGAGAAGATGAAGATGATTTACGAGGCTTACACCGAACCTGAGCCGCATTACGCCCAAATCATCAAGGCGGACAAGATCAAGGCGATCGAGGTCTATCCGAAGGGCGAAAGCAAGAACCCGAACGCAATCTGGGACCTCAAAGACGCCCGAGTGGAGCGCAAAGGCAACGAGGTCGTGGTGCGTATGGCAGCTGTCCGCAGCAGCTTTGAACCCAACCGGATAGAGGTCAAGAGGGGCGATCGGGTGACCATCCACATTACAAACATCGAGCAAACGACCGATGAGTTACACGGTTTCGGCCTGAACGAGCACAACATCAACGTGGTCGTGGATCCGGGCGAGACCAAGACCATCGAATTCGTAGCCGACAAACCTGGGGTTTTCCCGTTCTACTGCACGAATTTCTGTTCGGCCCTGCATCAGGAAATGCAGGGTTATCTGCTCGTCTCCGGCGGGCCCGCTCAGATGTCAAAGTCGAAACCGGAACCGAAGCCGAGTGAACAGCAGGCGGGCTTGCGGTAGCCCGGTCTGCTGGAGGCGAGAGCAAACGAATGCAGAATGCGGAATAAGACACGGTCAGTTTTCAATCCGCGCTCCGCATTCCGCATTCAAATGAGGCAAGCTATGCAAAGGTTTCTGCAACGGGCGAACTCGTTTTTTGACCTGCCACTCAGCGGGAAAAGCCGGATCCTGATCGTCGCGGCGGTGGCGATCCTTCTCTTGAGTTTCGTGTTCCCCCTCTGGAACATGGCCTTCTACTCGAACCAGTACACGGATGGCCTGGTCTTGGACATCTACACTTACAAGCTGGAAGGAGGGAAAACACCTAACCGCGACGACCTCCAGGAGATCAATTCGCTCAACCACTACATCGGAATGCGCCCGCTCAGGGAAATCGATTTTAATGAATTCACCTGGATGCCGTTTGTGATCGGAGCCCTGATGCTGTTGGCCCTGCGGGCCGCCGTTATCGGCAGGATGGCCAATCTGGTGGACACCCTGGTTCTGTTTCTCTATTTCGGACTCTTTTCTTTGTGGAGTTTCCACCATCGGCTGTACACCTATGGCCACAGCCTCGACCCGACGGCCGCGATGAAAGTGGAACCTTTCACGCCACCGCTTTTCGGCGAAAAGGTGATCGCGAATTTCACGGTCGAGAGCTACCCGCAGCCGGCGGCCTACACGCTGGCAGCCTTCGGCCTCCTGTTGATGGCGGCCGTCTGGTTCTCGCTCCGGTCGGAGCCTTCGCGTGTCGCCGTCGGAGAGGAGAAGCTTGGCTATCGAGTACCGTAGGCATACTTTTTTTTCGCGCAGCGATGGGGCCCCGTTCCCGGCTCGCACCGGGTGGAACTCGAGCAGCAGGCGGGATCGAATGGAGCTTCGCACGGCAGAGGGCGTCGAAAAAGTCCCAACGACCCCAACGGGGTCACGTAGCAAAGCCCGGGGTTGCCCGCGTTTTGGGCGGGCTACCCCGGGTCGGGGGCTTTGCAGACGCGCCAACCCTGAAAGGGTTGCGTATCGCGCTCGGTACGCAACCCTTTCAGGGTTGATACTTTACGCCGTCCCACCCAGGGTAGCCCGCCCAAAACGCGGTCAACCCTGGGCTTTGCTACGCAACGCCTTCAGCGTTGACCCCACTAGATATCGGCCCAGTCAGAACTACTCTCCAACCCCTTTTTCGACACCCTCGGCAGCGAGCGGAGCGAGCGAGAGTAAGCGGACCACGCAAACTCGCTCAAGAGGTCCCGCTGTCGACAGGCGAAAACCTACGGGGCTTGGTTCGTGGTCCGCTTACTCTCGCTCGCTTCGCTCGCTGCCGTGCGCGGCTCTGTTCGATCCCGCCTACGCGCACAGGCCTAGCATTTTGATTCTTCTCTTATATCTCGCTCTCTGCTTCCCTGCCCTGCAGGCAAGCGTCATGGACGTCGGCCGGCCAGACGGTTTTCCAACGATCCAGGCAGCCGTGGACGCAGCCGAGCCAGGCGACGTCGTTCGCATCCATCCCGGCACGTACACGGAAAACCTCCTTCTCAATAAGAAAGTCACCCTGCAGGGGATCGGGGGACCGGTCCTCCGCGGAACCGGCCACGGCAGCGTCGTATCGATTATTGCCGACGCCTGCCAGATCCGGGGCTTGATAATCGAACACAGCGGAGGCGACCTGCAGGCGGAGGATTCGGGGATTCTGGTTAAGTCCGGCTCGGTGGTGCTGGAGGGCAACACCCTCCGAGACACGCTGTACGGCATCTATCTGCTGAGGGCGCACAAGGTCACGATCCGAAATAACTCCATCGGCGGCCGGCCCTCTCTTCCCTTGGGGGAAAGGGGAGCAGGACTGCACTTCTGGGATTCGCCGGACAACGTTGTCGAAGAGAACAGGATCTTCGACTGCCGCGACGGACTGTACATCCAGAGCAGTCCCGGCAATCAGATCCGACGCAATCGCGTGTTCCGCGTCCGCTACGGTGTGCATTACATGTTCTCGGACCGGAACAGCTTCGAAGACAATGTGTTCAGTGACAGCGTAGCCGGCGCCGCCATCATGTATTCCTCGGACATCCAGTTTCACGGCAACGCATTCGTTCACAATCGCGGTTTTAGCTCCTTCGGCATCCTTTTTCAAGACTGCGAGCGATGCATTGCCCGTCGAAACATGATCGTGAACAACGCGACCGGGATCTTCATGGAAGCCCTGCGAGCGAGCACTTTCCAGGACAACCTCATCGCCGAGAATGACGTCGCGCTTCAGATGTTCAGCAGCGCGGACACGAATCTGTTCATACAAAACAACTTCGTTGACAACCTGAGCCCGCTGCAGCTGATCGGGAGGACCACCACCACCCGCTTCGAAGATGCCGGCCGGGGCAACTACTGGAGCAATTATGAAGGATACGATCTCGACGCGGATCGGATAGGAGACATTCCGCACAAGATCCAGAACGTGTTCGAGTACATGGAGGGAAACTACCCGCGGTTGAGACTGTACCTGGAAAGCCCGGCAGCGCAGGCGATCGGAATGGCCGAGAAGCTCATGCCCATGGTCCGACGCTCATCTCTGGTTGACTCAGCTCCGCTGATGAAGCCGGTCGCGGTGGATCATCAACCCGGGGGGCGAGACCAATCCCTGAGCGCACAGGCCCTCCTGGGGATCGTCTCGCTCGCCATGCTTGGGATCGCTGTGCAGACAATACGGTGGGGACGAGGATGATCAGCATTCGCGGGCTGACGAAAAAATACGGCGAGTTCTGTGCGGTCGAGGACGTCTCCCTGGAAATCGTACCCGGCGAAACATTTGCCTTCCTGGGTCCGAACGGGGGCGGCAAGAGCACGACATTAAAATGCATAGTCGGACTGTCGGCGCCGACCGCTGGAGAGATACTTGTTGACGGAGTCAATGTCCGCAAAAGCCCGCGCGAGGCTCGGCGGCGACTGTCCTATCTCCCGCAACGCGTTAGTTTCCCCGACAACGTCACGGTCAGAGAAGTGACTGCTTTTTACGGCAGCCTTCGCCGGGTCGAGCCGTCAAGAGTCGCCGAGGTGGCCGCATCAACCCGTTTTCAATTCAACGGATTTTCGGACAACCCGGTCGGCACTCTTTCGGGGGGGATGATCCAGCGGCTCGGGCTATTGGTCGCTTGCTTGCCCGACGTCCCGCTATTCGTCCTGGACGAGCCGATGATTAATCTCGATCCCCAAGGCGCGATCGGCTTTCGCGATTTTCTCTTTAAGTTGAAAGAACAGGGAAAGACGATCCTGTTCTCCTCCCACATGCTCGCCGATGTGGAACAGCTCGCTGACCGGGTGGGAATCTTCGTCGCAGGCCGCCTGGCCTCGGTGCAGTCGGTGGACGGTCTGCGTGAGTCTTTGAACCAGCGATCCAAGATGCGCCTGGACGTTCGTCCGCTTGGCTGTCGTGAGGTGGAGATCGCCCGCGCGGCCGGCGCTCGCGAGGCAAGTATCGATAGGGATCGGCTGGTCGTCGCATGCGGGCCCGAACAGCGGATGGCAATACTCCAGGCGCTTGAATGCGCTCGTGTGCAAGTCCTGGAGTTCGCAACCGAGGATCCCTCGCTCGAAGACTTCTATCTCTCGTATTTGCGGGAATCGCAGGAGACCTCTCTAGCCAGGAAGGAAGACTCCCATGGACATTGAAAGGAGTGGAGCGGCGCTCGCCTTTTTGTTGGCCCTGGTTCTCTTTGCCGCTTGCTGCAGCACCGGAGCAGTCCAGCCCGTCGAGTTGTTTCCAGAAGACATTTGCAGCCGGTGCAAGATGGCTATCTCCGACAAAAGGTTCGCGGGAGAGTTGGTTGCGAGCGACGGTACGGTGCGGAAGTTCGACGACCTCGGCTGCATGTTGCGGGACCTCAAAGATGCCGACGCGGCGAATCGCAAGGTCACAGGCTTCGTCATCGACTACGAAGACCGGGGATGGGTCGGGTTCACTGAGGCACGGTACCTTCGCAGCGAAACGGTCAAGACCCCGATGGGGAGTGGACTGGTCGCCTTCCGGGATGCCTCGGAGGCCGAAGCCGCGGGAGCCAGGTACGGTGGACAAGTGGTGGGTTACGCCGAGTTGAACAAGGGGGAGAACCCCTAACCATGGATCTGAACTGCATCCGGGCGGTGGCCCGACTTGAGCTCATCATCAATATAAGGAACCGATGGACCCTCATCTTTGCGGTGGTCTTCGGAGCCCTCGTCCTGGCCATTTCGTATTTTGGGCTGGCAACCGCCGGCTCCGTCGGCTTCCAGGGTTTTGCGCGCACGTCAGCCAGTCTGATGAACCTCGTCCTGTACATCGTCCCGCTTGTCTCGTTGGTCATGGGGACCTTGAGCCTGACGAATGAGAAGAGCGCAGGGGAGCTGGTTTTTTCTCAGCCGGCGACCCGGACGGAAATCCTGCTAGGCAAGCTCGCGGGCCTGTTCGCCGCCCTCATGGCATCCACGCTGCTCGGCTTCGGGGTGGCCGGCGTTGTGATCGCTATTAAAGCGGGAACGGAAGGTCTCGTGCGGTATCCGGCGCTGGTCGCCCTCTCCCTGGCTCTCGCGCTCGTGTTTCTGTGCCTGGCCGCTGCGGTTGCCCTGATCTGCAAGCGCAAGCCGGTGGCTTTCGGCATGGCGCTGTTCGCGTGGTCCTTCTTTGTCCTGTTCTACGATCTTCTCGTTATCGGCGGCACGTTCGTCCTGCCTGAAAGGACCGCGAATACCTTTCTGTTCGCCTCACTCTTCGGCAACCCAGTGGACCTGGTACGCGTGGCCAGCTTGATCGTCCTGAACGGCCAGGAGATCTTCGGCCCGGCGGGAGCCGCGCTGGTCCGGTTCCTGGGGGGAGACGCGTGGAGCATCGTGCTCCTCGTTGCATCCCTGCTCCTCTGGATGGTCATCCCACTCCTGATTGCTCGCAGATTCCTCGAACACCAGGACATCTAACACGAGCCCCATATATCCGACTTCACCCCGCATGCGCAGAGTCTCGTGACCGGCTAGTTCCGGGCGGAGGGCGAGATCGAATGGAGCCGCGCACGACAGCGAGAGAAGCGAGCGAGAGTAAGCGGACCACCTGACTCGCTCCACTGCTTCGTGTTTAAATCTCTCGACTTAGCGAGTGATTGGTGGTCCGCTTACTCTCGCTCGCTGCCGTTCGCTTTCGTGCGCGGCTCCATTCGATTCTCGCCCTCCGCACGACATCAGCCCATAGCAAGTCCGTCAATACCTGTGGGGGTCTCCATGGCAAAGTGCGCCTGGTGCTCGGAGAACCCGCTTACTCCGCTGAAAAGCGCGAATAAAACGCATTAAATTAGCCGCTCCCCTCAACGACCTCAAGGACCTCAAGGACCGGAAAGACGACGATAGTAGTTTCGCTCTGTCCTTGAGCTCCTTGTTGTCCTTGACGTCCTTGGGGTTGGCTCACTCGTACCGAAAAGAGGCGGTCGCCCTGCAGCTGCGGTCCGCGACCAGCCGGACCCAGTAAGCTTCGAACCCGGCTGGGAACCGTTCTCCCACTTCCTGACCGGGCGGTACCACGACGTCTTTCCATCTCTTCCAGAGTCCCTCGCCCGTCAGGTCGATCTCGATGCCCATGGTCACCGCGACTGTCCCGTCGTGTGAAAGCCTGACCGATTTCCGGTCGTAGCCAGACATCAGATAGGGATCAGAAGGGGTCTTGCCGGAGACCGGGCTATTGCTCCACGGCCCGCCGTATCCCCGAGGTTTCCCCATCCGCCACAGGTCGTCGACCACGCCGGCCCAAACAGTTGCCTTGCCGTCGCTTGAATGGAGCAGGTGAGGAGAGCCGGAAGGAGCGGGATCTGCGATTCCCGACATCAGCAGAAGCCCTCGATAAGAGCAATAGTCGTGTATCCGTCGATTGTGGGTCGCAATCGGCCGGATCTTAGCGAAGCCGCCGGCGTTCTCCGCAGGTAGTTCATAGAATGTCCCGTGGCAGTTAAAAAGGTCACGCTCGGTCACGACTTCCCGGTCAACTCGTTCGGCTCTAAGCGGGCCCGCATGGTCGAAGCGAGGGCTCCCTTTCGGCAGTCTCCATCGCCTGCCTCGCTCGTCGACATAGAGGACTGACGCCGCGTCCGCGGTGATCACGTTCACCGGGATTTCGACTTGTTTGCGAAGCGCCGCAGCACCGGAACCAGCGCCACCATCAGGGGCCTTTTCCACCGGCCGAAGAGAGAGATCGGAAGTCAATTCGTAGAGACCCAGGTCCTCCGGGTTGTCTCCGCCACCGCTACGCACGGCCGCAAAATGAAGCGTACCGCGGTTGTCTCCTTGAGCCCGCATCAACCCGCCGACCACATTCTTGTCTTCCAAGCCCGCAAGGCCTTTGAACCTGGCGTCGGTTTCGGGAGATCGATGATCGTTATTGGAGAAGCAGAAGTAAGCGGTTGCCTTCCTGCAATCCCGGTCCACTCGAAGCCGGATCCAGGCGCCCCGTTGCGAGGATTCAAACGCGACCCATGCGTATCCGCTGGCGGGGACCTCGCGAACGAGTAGTTGGGACCAGTTGCCGTTTCCCTTCTCATCCACCTCGAATGTGAAGCGGACCGGGCTGTCCGACTCGTGAGCCAGGTGCACGCCCCGCCGCTCGAATCCGCTGAAGACAAATGGGTCGGAAGGCTGGTTGGCTTTAACATCCTCCTCGACCCAAACGCCTCCCCGGCCGAGAGGCGGACCCAGTCGATCGAGATCGGCGGGGTCAATAAACCAGAGATTAGAATGGGATTGCCCGGGACCGGCGATCTCGCCTTTGGTCTTGCGCTTGTTCAAGAACTCGCTGCGAGCGGAGTCGTCACATCCGAACACCACCCGGTCGCCCCAACGGGCAAAATCACCTATGACCTTCAGGTAGGTCGAGCGCGGAGCAATGCCTGCCGAGTTGGCTTTTGAAAAAGCCACAGGAAAACGCCAGAGCATACCGTGCATGGTCATCAGCAGATCTGTCTCCCCGATTTCGCGGATGCGCGGCCACTCGGTGTTCCACCCGTGGGCCCCGTCGTAGCAGTGACTGGCTTTCGGGAGGCGGTACGTGTACCACTCGCCGCGATCGAGGAGCATCAGGATCAATGAGCGGTGATCCCAGCCAATGCTCCAAAGGGGATCCGTGTCGGGGCTGGCGTTTCCCCGGATGCCTCCCGGCCCTGAGACTTCGGTAAACTGATTGCGGCGAACCAGTGACCAGTCTCCGGACCCGCGCCATTCAGCCAGGGCACCTGACGGTACCGCCGGATTCCTGAGAGCCTCTTCCCCATGTTCCCCGTTGTTCGCGTAGATGACCCTTCCCTGCCCTGAATAGAGCCCCTTTCCATGGTAACCAGGCAAAAGCGACGACAACGGCGCCGGGTGTGCTTCGGCGAGCGCAACAGCGCCGGGCGGGTTCCCGTCTCGGATCTTGCCCACGACATCGAGGCTGCGAACGTCCACGTCGTAGAGCCCCTCCTCCATGGTCGCGTAGTAGATGCGATTGGCCGGGTCGGTGAGGTGGCGGGCGTTTCCGGTCAGCCGTCCGGGCATTTTGTGCGGCTCGATCACCCGAACGTTTCCCTTCCCGTCGATGACGTAAGGGCCGATCAAAAGCTGATTCGATTCGGTGTGGACCATCCGGTTTGCAGGAGTTCCACCCACGCTTTCCGGTCGGATGATCTGCCGGAGGTCCGGCGTAATCTCGTAGAGTTTGTCAGAGGACCCGAACGGGAGATGGGGGCCATAGGTAACCACCCACAGCCGACCTGCCCATGGGACGACAGCGCCCGTGCCGCATTCATTTTCGTTGTTGTACATCGCCAGATGCGGGTAAACGCCGGAAATGCTGCGGGGTTTTTCGGTTCGATTGCCCGGCTGTGAGGCGGTCGACGGCGCGACCAGGCCTGGAACCAGAAGGAAAAGCAACGAAAAAACCACACGGATGCGTCCACGACTCATGGCCGAGACTGTAGCTGGAAACGGTTGTGGCTGCAATGGCCGGGATACCGCCCACGATCGAGTTTTTCAGGAAGAACCGCGTCCACGCAACGAGGGTGTTGAAAATGTTGACTCATGTGTTCATATGGCCGAGTGGATTGACGAATGACCCCAACGGGGTCACGTAGCAAAGCCCAGGGTTGCCCGCGCTTTGTGCGGGCAACCCTGGGTCGGGGGCGGTGTAGCGTCACAACCCTGAAGGGGTTGCGCATCGTGCCGGTGCGCAACCCCTTCAGGGTTGGCAACTTAGACGCCTCCCACCCAGGGTAGCCCGCACAAGACGCGGGCAACCCTGGGCTCTGCTACGCAACGCCTTCGGCGTAAAGAGCTGCAATATCCTGGTATACGAACGGGCTCCCTGGCCTTGTGCAACACCCTCACAGCGCTTTTCAGCCGAGTCTTACATGGGGCCCCGAGGGCGCACACAGTGACGCATGAAAATCACGGCTAGGTCCAATGCCTCGTCGTAATTTCAACAACTTGCGGGCCTATTTTCGGAACAGTGAGCGGGTTCTGGTCCTGCCGAGCGAAAACGTGCAGAACCCGCTTACTCTGCTGAAAACCGCTGCGTGCGCGGCTCCGAAAAGGCATAATTGCGCGCATGGGACAGCGTTTACAGTCGAAACTAATAATCACGGCGCTGGTATACGGATCCCTCGTAGCTACCCCGGCCGCGCAGGCTCCTCGCGCTCCTTCAGTTTCCCCGCAGGAGCTCGCGCGGATCTGGGACGCCGAGCACGTGTCGCCGGCGCTTCCCCCGCTCATGGACCACGCGGAGGTCGTCCGACGCATCAATGCGGTGGTGTCGACCTCGCCCGGCCTCTTCACAGCCGAGGAGATTGGCGAATCGGTCGAGGGGCGCTCAATTCACCATGTGCAGGTAGGGACCGGGCGCTTCCACGTGCTCCTTTGGTCGCAGATGCACGGTGACGAGTCGACCGCGACCGCAGCGCTGTTCGACCTGTTCGAGTACATTCGCCTGCACCGCAACGACTCGGTGGTGCGAGGTATCCTCGGGGCGCTCACCTTGCATTTCGTGCCGATGCTGAACCCCGACGGCGCCCAACGATTCGAGCGTCGCAACGCGCAGAGTATCGACGTCAATCGGGATGCGCTCCGGCTGCAGACGCCCGAAGGACGGGTATTGAAAGCTTTGCGTGATCGGCTCCAGCCGAAAGTCGGCTTCAACCTCCACAATCAGAACTGGCGGACCTCGGTCGGCGATCCGCCCGAGCCCGCGTCCATTTCGCTTCTCGCTGTCGCCTATGACGAAAAACGGACCGTGAATGCCGGGCGGAGATTGACCAAAAAACTGTGCGCGATCATCCGGGAGGCGCTGGAGCCCTTCGCCGCGGGCAAGATTGGTCGCTATTACGATGCATTCGAAGTAAGGGCGTTCGGCGACAACCTGACGCTCTGGGGAACCCCGGTGGTCCTCATCGAGAGCGGCGCATGGCGATCCGAGACGCCGGATCCGCCGCTTGTCCGCTTGAATTTCGTGGCGCTCGTCACGGCGCTTGACGCGCTTGCGACCCGTCGGGTCGATCGCGCCGACCCGCGCCGGTACGACTCCCTGCCGGTCAACGAGTCCCGGCTCCTGTACGTTGCGATCCGCAATGCGACGCTGATCAACGGATCCGGCATTCCCCCGTATATCGCCGATATCGGCATCGTGGCAAACCGCCGCGTGCGGACTGCAGATGGGCGGCGAGAGCTGGTTGTGACGACTGTCGTGGACGACGTGGGCGACCTGCGCAAGTCCGGCGCCCTGCGCGACATCGATGCCTCGGGACTGACCGCCGTCCCCGACGCGGGGTATCAGGAAGGCGCGGTGGTTGACCTGCCGGACTGGCGCTCAAAGCTCGAGACGCGTATCGCCATCGGGCAACCCGCCCGGATCGCGCTGGTCCGCCCGGCCGAAGGAGGCAAGTACCGCGTGGAACTGGTACTGCGTTGACTCTTCTGGGTAGGTCGCGCAGAATCTTCATTCATGAGATCCAGAATTGCACCGCCTCGCAAGTCCAACGCACGGTCCACCTTGTTTATCCTTGCACTGGCTACGATCGCAGGGCTCTCTGGCGGGGGACGGGTCCTGGCCGAGCAGCCGGCGCTCGGGATCTTTGACTCCCAAGGTGATGTCGGTTCGGTCCAGAAACCTGGCTCCGCCGTGTACGACGCGCAAAGGCAGACTTACACGATATCAGGCGGCGGGGAGAACATGTGGTTCAACACCGACGCCTTCCACTTTGTCTGGAAACGGTCTTCGGGCGACGTCTCGCTGGCCGCCGATATCGAGTGGATCGGCACCGGCGGTAACGCGCACCGGAAAGCCGGGGTAATGATTCGTCAGAGCCTCGACCCCAGCGCCGCGTATGTCGATGCCGTGGTGCACGGCGACGGACTCACCTCGATGCAATACCGTGAGGAGCAGGGCGGCCCCACGCGTGAAATCCAGTCCAACGTGTCCGGACCACGCCGGGTCCGCATCGAGAAGGAAGGCGACTACGTGTTTATGACGATTGCCGAACCGGGGAAACCGCTCCAACCAGCCGGCGGTTCGTTTCGCATCAAATTGACGGAACCGTTTTACGTGGGCCTGGGGGTTTGCGCGCACGACAACAACGCCATCGAGAAGGCCGTCTTCTCCCAGGTCGAGCTGAAGACGGGCGGGGAGCAAGCATCCGCCGAGCCGATTCTCGAAAGCACGCTCGAGACAATCGCCATCGCCTCGAGGGATCGCCGGGTCGTCTACACGAAACGCGAGCACTTCGAAGCGCCAAACTGGTCGCGTGACGGAAAAGCGCTGATTTTCAACAGCCGCGGGCGCATTTATCAAATCCCGGTGACCGGAGGGGAACCCCAGCTGATCGATACCGGCTTCGCCAACCGCTGCAACAACGATCACGGTCTTTCCCCGGACGGTTCGCAATTGGTCATAAGCGACCAGTCGCAGGGAGGCAAGTCGCTCATCTACACACTCCCGGCGAAAGGCGGAACGCCACGCCTGGTAACCCCGGTCGGGCCGTCCTATTGGCATGGCTGGTCGCCGGATGGCAAGACACTCGCGTACTGCGCGGAGCGTGGAGGCGAGTACGACATCTACACGATCCCGGTCGAGGGCGGTCCGGAAAAGCGACTGACCACGGCCCCGGGCCTGGACGACGGCCCCGACTACTCCCCAGACGGGCGATACATCTACTTCAACTCCGAGCGGACCGGGCTCATGCAGGTGTGGCGGATGAAGGTCGATGGGACCGGCCAGGAACAGGTGACAACCGACTCGTACAACAACTGGTTCCCGCACCCTTCGCCTGACGGCAAGTGGATCGCATTCCTGTCCTATGAGAAGGACGTGAAGGGGCATCCGGCAAACAAGGACGTGATGATCCGAATGATCCCGGTGGGGGGCGGCGAGATCCAGGTCCTGGCGAAGCTCTTCGGAGGACAGGGAACGATCAACGTGCCCTCCTGGTCGCCTGATTCCAGCTCGCTGGCCTTCGTCAGCTACCGGCTCCAGAAGAAGTGAATTGGCTACCACGAAGTCACTAAAAAGCGTTTCACCAAAAAGCGGCCTTTTAGTGCTACGTCTTTTGGTGCCTTGCTTTTTCGTGACTTAGTGGTGAATTCGGATCTCCGAATGAAAAAGACGAAATTGTCCAATTCCGAGGCCAGGGCACTGGCGCTCCGCGGCCAGCTCCTGGACGGCAATACGAACCTCCTGCCGGGAAAGGACGGCGTTCTCCAGACGATCGACCAACTCGGCTACGTGCAAATCGACACCATCGCGGCGGTCAAGCGAGCGCATCATCACACCCTCTGGACACGCCATCGGGACTACGACGAAGATCAGCTGCACGATCTGCAGGCGAGCGACCGTCTGGTCTTCGAATACTGGGGACACGCGATGTCCTACCTGCCGATGTCGGACTATCGGTTCTGCCTCCCCCGGATGCAGAACTTCCGGAATCCCAGACACGCCTGGGTGAGTCGCCGATTGGAAGGATGTGCCCACTTGCTGGAGCCGGTCCTCGAGCGCATCCGGAACGAAGGGCCGCTCGGGGCAAAGGACTTCACCGCCTCGGAAGACGAAAAACGGGGCACATGGTGGGATTGGAAACCGGCCAAGTTCGCGCTTGAGTTCCTCTTCTGGAGAGGCGACCTGATGATCTCCGAGAGGCGCAATTTTCAGAAGATATACGACCTGACCGAGCGGGTACTCCCGGCCCACGTGAACTCGACTATGCCGACCGACGCCGAAGTCGGGCGGTTTCTTGTGCGTCGCGCGCTGAAGGCCGGCGGGGTGGCTCGGGAGAAAGACATGCAGGGTTACCTTCAGCCTGCGGGCGCACGAGATTCGGACTGGCAGGCTGCCGACCCGAGCGTGATCCGGGAAGCGATCCGCGAGCTTATCGAGGCCGGTGAACTCGTGACCCTGGCCATCGAAGGAGGCGGTGATGCCGTGTGGTACGCACTCTCCAGATCGGTCGAGAACCCTCCGGCCATTGAGCGCGGTCCCATCTTTCTTCTTTCGCCGTTCGACAACCTGGTCATCCGGCGACAGTGGCTGGAGAGGCTCTTCGGGTTCGACTACACGCTGGAGTGCTATCTCCCAGAAAAAAAGCGGCAGTACGGCTATTTCGTCTTCCCGATCCTCTGGGGCGATAGATTCGTTGGGAGACTTGATCCCAAGGCAGATCGCAAGGCAAAGAAACTGATCGTAAAGAACCTGGTTTTCGAGCCGGGTTTCGAAGTATCGGACGAATTCCTGACCAACTTCCGCGAAACCCTGACCGCATTCGCCCGATTCAACGGCTGCAAGAAGTACGTCTTCAAGGGCGGCAGCCGAAACGGGTTGAAACTGTAACCTCTGACGCCAGCAGCCAAGCCAGTCTTTCAGAGCCGCGCACGCAGCGAGGGTGTTGAATAAGGTTGGAAAGCGCGTTCGAACGGCGGCTTATTGACAGTTTTCAACGCCGAAGGCGTTGCGTAGCAAAGCCCGGGGTTGCCCGCGTTGTGTGCGGGAAACCCCGGGTTGACGGCGGGGAAGGATCCAACCCTGAAAGGGTTGCGTAGTGCGGTACGCAACCCTTTCAGGGTTGGAT
>CAYQYP010000553.1:0-5295 GCA_964421755.1 uncultured Acidobacteriota bacterium | reverse complement strand
CCGGCGCCGAGAACCATGATCCAACCGACCAGACGATGGGCAAGTCGGGCATGATTGGACTCGCGCCCTTCTCCGATTGTTGACCATTGCTCTGAATTCCTTTTCAAATCCTCGTCGATTCCTCAAGACTTCGCGGCGAAGCAGGGCTATTAGATTGCCCAGAGTCGCGGTTTCGGTCGACATGGCCAAGCCTTGGACGGATTCCGCGACGCGAGGAGTGACCATGAATTCCAAGAGCGTTTCGGTGTTTGCAGTTCTGGTCCTACTCGCCTCGGTCCCCCCTCTGGCACCAATGAATCAATAAGTTACAGTCCCTATAGACTTGATCGTTTTGGTCGATTCGGCTTCCGTTTCGGCTGGTGTCGCCCGCTTTTCGCCCACAACTGCTCCGAAGTGTTAGTCTGTCAACGTAACCTGGTCTTCTCGGCAGCGCCAGCGCGTTTGGACTGCTCGTGGACGTCGGTGGCGGCGCTGTGCCGGTGGTGAACGCTGCCGTCCCATCCCGTACCGGCAGGGGCCCCCTGGCGACCATATCCTATATGACAATTCATAAAATATACGACACATAATTCGCTAACCTCTAATACCGGAATCCGGCAGGAATCCGGCCCGGAGCCGGTCACTCGCTTGGCATCGTAATTGCTTAATGGGCTCTTCAACGCATCCCCCGGGCTCTGGATCTGGAGAACTGCATGCCGCGTGCCTTGCTCGTGTACACGTGTCTTCTGTTTTGTTCGACCCTCCCATTGACTGCCCAGCCCGCCGGCGTCGCTTCGTTGGCCGGCCGAGTAGTTGATTCCCACTCGGCGGTTCTGCCCGGCGCGGCCGTCACTGTGACGAGCCAGACGACGGGCGAGGTCAGGGATACGACCACCAACAGCCGGGGCGAATACCTTTTCGGCGCCCTGCCGGCGGATACCTACTCTCTCAAAGTCGATCATCCCGGCTTTGCACAAAAACTGGTGACTGGTCTTGTCGTGAATGTCGGGCAAGCGCGAGTCGTTGACCTCAAGATTGACGTAGCGGCGCCGGAGCAGGTGGTAACCGTAAGAGACAGCGACCTTCCCAGGAACCAGCTGCAGGCTGCGGTCGAAGACCTGATCAGCTCGGAGGAGATTTCCGTCCTTCCGCTCAATGGCCGCAACTTCATGGAGCTTGCGCTGCTGGTGCCCGGCAACACGCCCGCGCCTAACTTCGATCCCACGAAAACCAATTCCGTCGTGATCTCGTCGGCCGGGCAACTTGGCCGGGGCGGGAACGTCACGCTTGACGGGCTAGACAACAACGACGACGTGGTCGGAGGCCCGCTTCAGAACGTTTCACAAGAAGCCGTCCAGGAATTTCAGATCGCGACCAGTCGCTTCTCTGCGGAACACGGGCGAACGGGTTCCGCGCTCATCAACGTAGTCAGCCGGTCGGGAGCGAGCGACTTTCACGGCTCGGGCTCGATGTTCTTTCGCGACCGGCGGCTGCAGGCGCTGCCGGCCACTCTTGACCGAACACTGGACCAGGATTTTCCCTTCGACAGGCAACAGTATGCCCTCGGGCTTGGCGGGCCTCTCGTCCGAGATCGCGCCTGGTGGTTTGGATCCCTGGAGCATCGAAACCAGGACGGCGCCCTCCTGACCGGAGAGCGTGACCCGGTCGCACGCACGATTCGCCGGGGCTTTTCGCAGGCGCCTTTAAACGACCTGATGGCTTCCGCCAAGGTGGACTACAACCCGGGAGAAAACGACCGTTTGTCGGGACGCCTCTCACTCCAGCGCGCCGACGACACAACGGCAAGCACGCTGATCCGCTCAATCGGCTCTGCCTCGCAGAGACAGCTAAGTGACAACAACTACGAGTCAGGCATTGTTTCCTGGACCCGGGTGTTCTCGCCGACTCGGCTTAACAGCCTCCAGTTCGGCGCCAGCAGTTTCGTGAACAAGACCCACCCAATCCAGCCCGGTCCGCAGCTGACCTATCCGAGTCTGCAGGACGGCGCCTCATTTCGAGTACCTCAACAGACTGAGCAGAAGCGGCTGCAACTCTCGGATACTTTCAGCTGGATGCAGGCCGGCCACTACATGCGGGCAGGCGTAGAGGCGCAGCGTATCGATGCCGGCTTTCTTCTCGACGTCTTCCGGGAGGGCCGGATCGAGTTCATCCAGGATTTCCCGGAGTTCGACCACAACGGTGACGGACGCACGGACGACAATGACCTGCTGTTCGCCGTGACCCTTAGGAGTGCCTTCCCGGACCGGTCTCTCGATTTGCCGGATGCCGACAACACCTACCTGGCGTTTTTCATCCAGGACGACTGGAGGCTGACCCCGCAGCTTACACTGAATCTGGGCCTGCGCTACGAGCTTGACACGGACGTGAAGAACATCAGCCGCGTCGATCAGCTCAACCCGATCGTGCTCCCGTTCCTGAGCGGGCGAAGGGGCCGGGATACCAACAATTGGGGTCCGAGGGTCGGCTTTTCTTGGGGGCCCGCGAGCGGCAGAACCTCGGTCCACGGAGGGTACGGGATCTACTACGACCGGGTTGTGCTCCAGATCCAGTCGCTTGAAAGAGGCCTGGACGGCCGGGCGCTCCCGGTCGAGGTCCGGGCAGGGAACGTGCCTTTTCTGGATCCGGAGACCGGGAGCCTTCCCCCAGGCGCCCCGAGCCTGGCCTCGCCGTTTACCGGGTTCCTGTTGCCCGGCGCGGGCGCAGCGGGAATCAACATCATCGACAACCGGCTCCAGAACCCGATGGTGCAACAGTTCAACCTGGGACTGAGGCAGGAGGTCGGCCAGGGGACCTCCCTGCGAGTCGATCTGCTGCATACCCTGGGCACCCACTTCATCATCGGGCGGACCATCGGGACGGTTTTCAACCCGGTCGTGGGTGGCGACGACTTCGTGGTCAATCTCGAATCGAGCGTCAACACGAAATACGACGCTCTGCTTTTGACATTGAGCCAACGCTTTACCGAGCGTCATCAGTTTCGTGCCGCCTACACTCTCTCGAAGGCCTTCAACTACGCCAACGACGATCAGATCCCGTTTTCGAATGGCCCTGTCGATCCGAACAACCTGCCCCGCGAGTATGGTCCGCCACCCAACGACCAGCGGCACAGGCTGGTGTTGGCGGGTGCGTTCGAATTGCCCGGCGCCAGTCGGCTCTCCCTGATCTGGACGGGGGCCTCCGGCGTTCCTATGGATATCCTGCTCCCAAGCGGGCTCTCGCGAATTCCGCTGATTCAGAGGAACGCCGGCGGACGCCAATTCCGCTCGCCGGGCGAGTTGAACGAGTTCCTGAGGCGGATCAACGAGCAGGGGGGCATTGATGGTCAGTTGCTGCCGCTGGTCACGGACTCTGCGCGCTTCAGCGACGCCTTCCACTCAGTTGACCTTCGTCTGTCGAGGAGCTGGGTCGTGCACGAAGGCTTGCGCGTCGAGCCGATCGTGGAAGTCTTCAACCTCTTCAATACAACCAACGTCCTCGGCGTTTCAAATCTCAACTACTCGGGGCACTCCAATGTTCTCGTC
The DNA here is from genome assembly GCA_964421755.1 of uncultured Acidobacteriota bacterium. GTDB lineage: Bacteria > Acidobacteriota > UBA6911 > RPQK01 > RPQK01 > CAVUUN01. Next base: position 1,774 of record CAYQYP010000553.1, on the reverse strand, counting down.
CGTGACTCCGACGACCCGACGGATCCCGGTTACCTGCTGTCATCGACTTTTGGGAGGCCGGTGACGACAGCCGGAGGCGTGTTCGGCTCGGGCGGGCCGCGCGCTTTTCAATTTGCCGTGAAGGTGAGCTTCTAGTGGAGACGCGGGCAGTTCCCGGCTTCGTCGTCGAAAACGGCAAGACGGGTGAGGCGGTCGGTCTCACCCGCCAGCTGGGTCTAAGCTCCGCGACGGCCATCGTCATCGGGCAGGTTATCGCTGTCGGTATCTTTCTCGCGCCGGCCACGATGGCCCGTGCGCTCGGCTCACCATGGAAGGTTTTCGCGATCTGGGCAGTTATGGGTGTGATGGCCGGGGCGGGAGCGCTTTGCTATGCGGAGTTGGTGGCTCGCTTCCCTCGAGCCGGAGGCCCTTATGTTTACCTCAAGGAGGCGTTCGGCCCCGGGCTCGGCTTCGCCTATGGCTGGATGAGTCTCTTCGTGGTGGACCCAGGAATAACGGCGGCGCTTGCGCTGGCCTTGGCGGAGTACGTCGCTCGCCTCACTCCCCTGTCCTCGGCGAACATGAAGATCGTCGGCCTCGCCGCGATCTGTCTTTTCGCGGCGGCGAACATGAGAGGCGTCGGAATCGGGGCGGCGGCGGTCCGGCTTCTGACCCTTGCGAAACTCGGGCTTATTGCTGCGATCATCCTGCTGGCTTTCGCGATTGGGGACGGGCGGTGGTCCCACTTCACGACGGGGCCGGCGGCGAGTTCCGGCGGCTGGATTGCGGCGCTTGCGGGCGCCGTGGTCGTCGCTTTCTTTGCCTACGGAGGATGGTGGGACGTGAGCAAACTGGCCGGCGAGGTCGTTGCGCCGGCTAAAACGCTGCCCCGCGCGCTGCTGCTCGGAATCGGGACGGTGACGCTCGCCTATCTGCTTTTGACGGTCGCCTTCATCTACGTCACGCCGGCGGACAGGAAGCTGTCGGACAGCTCTTTCGCCGCCGATGTCGGCTCGCGGCTCTTTGGTCCGGCGGGAGAAGCCGTTTTTGCGGCGGTGGTGGCGGTCTCGATTCTGGGGAGCCTCGCCGGCGTGATCATGGCTGCCCCGCGGGTCTACTATGCAATGGGAAAGGAAGGCGTGTTCATGCGGTCGATCGGCCGACTGGATCCGCGGTACGGGACTCCCGCTCGCGCCGTAACCTTGCAGGCGGCATTGGCCTGCGTCATGGTGGTGTGGTCGAATTTCGCCCAGATTGTGGCCTATTTTATCTTTGTGGCCGTGCTGTTTCTCGGGCTGTCGGTGGCCGCTCTGTTCATATTTCGCCGGCGGTCATCGACACCGGCGCCCGCCTACCTGGTTCCAGGCTACCCCGTGACGCCGATCTTCTTCCTGCTGCTGCTTGCGGTTCTACTCGTTCTCCTTTTTCTGGATAACCCCGTCCGGGCTCTGGCAGGCTTGGGAACGGTTGCACTTGCGTGGCCGGTGTACCGTTTTCTTTCAAGACGCAAAACACCTTTGGAGCAAACACAATTATGACCTGGATAAAGACGGTTCCTCTTTCCGAGGCGGACGAACGTCTGCGCAAGGCGCTGGAAGAACAGCAGAAGGTCTATCCCGCAGAGTACCGGGTTCCGGTTCATCCGACTGAGGATGGTTCGGCTGGAATCGTGGCTTCTCATACCCTGATCCCTGAGGCCCTGTATCACGCCTTTGGGACTTTCGGCGCTCTGATGTCGCCCGATTTGCCGCTCAAGCGGCGCCATCACGAGATGATTGCCACCATGGTCTCGGTG
>CAYQYP010000552.1:0-4616 GCA_964421755.1 uncultured Acidobacteriota bacterium | reverse complement strand
GGAAGCCCGGCTGCTCGCCACCCTCAGCCATCCGAACATCGGTTCCATCCTCGGACTGGAGGAAGTGGATGGCAGGAGTTTTTTGGTTCTCGAACTGGTCGAAGGCCTGACCTTGGACCAGCGCCTGAAAGAGGGCCGGATCCCCGTAGTTGAGACACTGGATATCTGCTGCCAGATCGCCGAAGGGCTGGAAGCGGCCCATGACAAAGGAATCATTCACCGGGATTTGAAGCCAGCCAACATTCAACTAACCCCCGAAGGCCGGCTGAAGATTTTGGACTTCGGTTTGGCGAAAGCGCTGCATGGGGAGGAGGGGGTGGTGAATCTGTCCTCGGAGGCCGCCGATTCAATGACCGGCTCCGGGGTCATTCTGGGCACGGTCGCTTACATGAGTCCCGAACAGGCCCGGGGGAAAACAGTCGACAAACGGACGGACGTCTGGGCGTTTGGCTGTGTGCTTTACGAATGCCTGACGGGTCGTCGGGTCTTCCGAGGCGAAACACTCACTGAAGCGGTGGCGGCGATCCTTAGAGACGAGCCGGACTGGAAGGCGCTTCCCAAATCGACCCCGCCGAAGCTGGTTGAACTGCTCCGCCGCTGCCTTCGCAAGGATCTGAAGGAGCGCCTGCACGACATCGGCGATGCGCGGATCGAGATCGAGGAGGCAAGAACCGGAAGGCGGGTCCTGGCGCACCGCTGGAGCGCGAGACGCTGGATCGTGATGACCGCCGCTGGGGCGGTTCTCCTCCTCGCGGCTGGTTATTGGGGACGGGACTTTGTCCAGACCGGGAACTCGCGCTTACCTGAGTTGAGGGTGGTTCCGCTGACGAGCTACCTGGGAAACGAGAGATCCCCGTCGTTCTCGCCCGATGGCCGGGAGATTGTGTTTGCGTGGAATGGCGAGACGGGAGGCATCGATCATATCTACCGAAAAGTAGTCGGATCTGAAGGCCAACCCTTGCGCCTGACCCGCGATCCGGCGGGAGGTAGTTTTCCTGCCTGGTCGCCCGACGGCAAATCAATCGCCTTCCTGAGAGTCGATGCTGACACTAAAAAGAGAAGCATCAGGGTCATGCCGCCGCTCGGCGGCCAGGAGCGAAAGCTGACGGAAGGCAACGTATTTGGATATACGGTTCCTCCCTTGTTCTCCTGGACTCCCGACAGCCGTTTCCTGGCCATCGTGGATTCCGAAACCGGAACCCCTCCGTACGCCCTGTTCCTGGTTTCGATCCAGAGCGGCGAGAGACGCCGCCTGACTTTACCGACGGCGTCGAGAGGATACGGGGACTCCGGGGTGTCTTTCTCGCCGGACGGCCGCTGTCTTGCCTTTGTCCGAAGCACAGGTCATTTTATGTTGGACCTTTTCATGCTACCGCTTCTAAAGGACCACGCGCCCCACGGCGAAGCGAGAAGACTAACCTTCGATGACGCCTGGGATTTGACCGGTGCTGCTTGGACCCCCGAGGGCAAGGAGATCGTTTTTGCCGCCACCCGAGCGACTTCGGCGCGGCAGCTTTGGAGAATCAATGTTTCCGACGGCAAGCCAGCGCAACTGATTCCGATCCCTAATGAAGCCGGGTTGGGCCTGGCCATTTCGCCCCAGGGAGACCGGTTAGTCTACGAGACTGGCGGCCCCTTGGATGTGGACATCTGGAAACTGGATGTGCCGCAAAGAGACGGCGAGGCTGGACCTCCGACCACACTGATAGCCTCCACTTACGCGGATCAAGACCCTCAGATTTCTCCCGACGGCCGACAAGTCGCGTTCAAATCCAATCGTACCGACTCGGGGGCTCACCGCCAGATCTGGGTGACCGACTTTACTGGCGGTAATCCGGTCCGACTGACCAATTTTGAAGCCGGAAGCGGTGCACCTCGCTGGTCTCCGGACGGTCTGCGGATCGTATTCCACAGCGACGTCAACGGCAACCATGACATTTTCGTCGTGGATGCGGACGGGGGGGCGCCGAGGCCGCTCATTACCGATCCAACCGAGGAGCTTCATCCACGCTGGTCGGGTGACGGCAGATGGATCTATTTCTGTTCCCTTCGCAGCGGCGAGTACCAGCTCTGGAAGATGCCCGTTTCGGGGGGAGAAGCCATCCAGGTGACCAGGAAGGGCGGGCTTGCGGCAGAGGAATCGAAAGACGGGGCGTACCTCTATTACACGAAACTGGAGTCGGACACGAGCTTGTGGCGAGTGCCGACCGCCGGGGGAGAAGAGGTTCAAGTCATCGAGTCATTGGTTTCCTGGAATAGTTTCAGCGTGCAGTCGGACGGGATCTACTATGTCTTACGCACACCTCGGGCCGGACCAGACGCCGAGCCACAGCGCCCTTTTCAGGTCCGATTCTATCGTTTTGCTGACAAAGCGACCCAGACGGTGGCCAGCCTCGAAGACTACAAGGAGGGCCTTTCGGTATCGCCCGACCGGCGCACCCTTTTCTTTGAAAAGATAGCGGACAGGAGCCCGACCAAGAGCGGCACCGACCTCATGCTGATTGAGAACTTCAGGTGAGGGCCAAGACGGTTCCTTCCTTCCGACTCTGCCCGAACTGCCTGGGTTACCGGCCAGAGCCGCCGGGGGAGACAAACTTGTCGGAACAAAATCGGAACACTACTCGGCGAACAACCCGAAATCCGGGGGAAATCTACCGGAAATCGGGGGATTTTCTCCCCGCCTGTAAGTGCTTGCGAATGCGTGAGAAATCGGGGGCATTGGTAGATATTGGTGGGATATTGGTAGATATCGGCTACCGGTTCCAAAGACTCAAAATCTGGCGAGCCTTACAGCTCGTGGGGGTTCGACTCCCCCCTCCGGCACCATTGGAATCAATAACTTAGGCGATTTATCTGACCCACTGTCTCGACTCACTTTTTTTCCTGTCTGGAGGAGTCAGTTAGACAAGCCGGGTTGCGCGACTACCCTCTTGCTCACCCGACTCGTCGGCCCGTTTGCTGGGTTATCACCCAGCGTTCAGAAAGGGCGGGGCGGGCTGAGAGCCGATATTCGGGGCAATTTCCAGCGCGTAATCCTAGTTCAATACGATGCCCTGGCACTTGTTCTCCGTATCGACACGGCGCCCAACATCGGAAGCCCGACGAGAATCAGGCGGTTGACAAGACGTATCGAATATGTGAGAGTGTACGTCATGAACACGAAGCTCACCCTTCGGATGGACGCTACGATAGTGCGGAAAGCCAAGAGACAGGCTGCTCGACGAGGCAAATCAGTATCTCAAATGTTCAGCGAGTTCGTCACGTCTCTCGAGGCCGCCAAGGACAGGCGTGATCTGCCACCCCTGACTTCCTCGCTGCTGGGGATAATGGGTGATGCCCAAGTGTCTGAGGAGGCCTACAAGAAGCACCTCCGGGAGAAGTACCTGTGAGGGTATTGGTTGACACCAACGTGGTTTTGGATGTGCTTTTGAATCGTCAACCCTTTGCACAGGATGCAGCCGAGGTCTTTGCGTTGGTAGAGACATCTGCAATCAAGGGCTTTCTTTGTGCAACGACGGTTACTACCCTCGATTATCTCCTTCGCCAAACGCTCACTTCTCTCAAAGCCCGAGAAGCGCTCAAAAGACTGCTCGATCTTTTTGAGATTGCGCCGGTGAACCGTCCTGTACTCGAGCGGGCTCTGGCCAGCAAGATCTCCGATTTCGAAGACGCCGTCCTCGAACAGTCAGGGCTGGTCGCCGTAGTGGACGTTATTACGACCCGGAATATCAGGGACTTTCGAAAGTCGTCACTCCCGGTCCTTGATCCGCCCGAGTTGCTGTCAACCGTTCGAGCGAAGTCGTCTGCGGATGACAGCACGACCGACGTATGAGACCGCATGCCTGCAGTTGCTCCGCGCCAAATTAGGCATCAATGATAGAGGCAAAGACTACTAATCAGACGCAATGGAATTCGGGTTCACTCCAAGAGGTCCCCAAATTTGTCCCCGTCCGACCGCAAACAATTTATTTCTCGATTAGGAAACAGGGGGCCACACTGGCCCCTTACTCCAAATACGGCCCAGTGAAGTTGAATAAGCACGGCGTCAGGCAGCCGCGGATTCCTAAGCTGCGGTTGACCCGACAATCGGGTGAGAACATAATTTCGTGTAGAGACATTCCGCCACGCAAAGTTCCTTGTTGTCTCTAAGGGAGGAGCTCTCGTGGAGAAAGACTTTCTGTTGCGCCAGTGGAGAGTCTATCCTGCTCTTAACAGGATGGAGTCGGGAACCAAAGGAGTTTCGCTTGAACCTCGGGTGATGGACTTGCTCGTCTATCTCCACAAGCACGGCGGACAAGTGATACCCAAAGACCAGATTATTCGTGACGTCTGGGGTGGCGTCTGCGTGACCGAACAGGCGGTTACTTACACCATTACAGAAATGCGGAGGGCTCTCGGCGACGACGCGCACTCTCCCACATTCATCCGAACGGTACCCAAGCGCGGTTATCAACTCATGGGCTGCGTTTCGGAGACCGGCGCCGAGAACCATGATCCAACCGACCAGACGATGGGCAAGTCGGGCATGATTGGACTCGCGCCCTTCTCCGATTGTTGACCATTGCTCTGAATTCCTTTTCAAATCCTCGTCGATTCCTCAAGACTTCGCGGCGAAG
>CAYQYP010000551.1:0-12582 GCA_964421755.1 uncultured Acidobacteriota bacterium | reverse complement strand
GGCCACCGGGGCCGGTTCCAGTTCGAATCATCGCCTACGCCGCTGTTCACGGCCCAAAAACGTGCGGGAGACCCATCCGGGTAGACGAAGTTTCCGTCGGCGTCCACCTTGATGAAGCCGCGTTCACCCGCCAGGCGATCGTTAAGGGACCGAAGATCGAGGAGGCTGTCGTCTCGAAACGGGTCGTCGCGGACGACGAAGGCCCAACGGCCGGGTTCCTCAGGCGGTTGCGCCTGCAGAGCCAACCCAGTCGACGCAAGCAGCATCAAAACACCGAGTCGCATCATCACCTCCCCAACCAGTTCTACCGGTAGGCCACGAAGAACAGCCTCCGGAACGGAAAGATAAGCTTCCCATCCTTCTGCAAAGGATAACCGCCGCGCGCCTCCTGCAACACGCAGGATTCGAATTCTTCTCGTTGCGCGTCATTCTCCAGCGCCTGGAGGAACGGTCGCATCCCGGTCCCTCTGTACCAGGTCATCAGATCCCGATGCGATTGCATGATGTGCAGATACTCTGTCGTCCACGTCTCGTATCGACGGGCGATCGGAGCGAGCAGATCGTAGTAGAACCCGGCTGGATGAAAGGCAAACACCCGCCGCGGCCCGTCCAGATGCCTTCGAAAGGGTTCCCGCTCGGCCACCGCCCGCAACGCGAGATGCAGCGGAGACTCCAGGTTAGCGGGCACCTGGACGGCGAGCGCTCCGCCAGACGCCACCGCGTTCCAGAGCCGCAAGACCAGGTCGTGGTGATTTGGAATCCACTGTAAGGTGGCATTGGAGTAAACGAGGTCATACTCCCGCTCGCCTGTGAACTTGGCAGCATCTTCGCAAATCCAGGGCTCATCGGGCGCATCAGCGTGGGCCCGCTCGATCATCTCCGGCGAACTGTCCAGCCCTGTCACCTCGGCCGACGGCCAGCGGCGACGAAGCACAGCCGTGCTGTTGCCCGGCCCGCAGCCGATATCGATGATGCGCCGCGGCGACTCGAGCGCAACCCTGGCAGCCAGATCGATTGCCGGCTGCGTCCGCTCATCGGCAAAACGCAAGTAAAGGCTCGGATCCCAATGTGCCACTGTTCCTCCTCAAGGACCGCGGACCCTGCTCCTTTCGGAGCCGAGCACGACAGCGAGAGAAGCGAGCAAGAGAGCAAGCGGACCACCTGATTCGCTCCACTGCTTCGTGTTTAAATGTCTCGACTAAGCGAATGATTGGTGGTCCGCTTACTCTCGCTCACCTGCCGTTCGCTTTCGTGCGCGGCTCCATTCGATCTCGCCGTCCGCACGACATCAGCCCATTACAAGTCCTTAAATACCTGTGGGCCGAACGCACTTCTCCGACGTTATGCAACACCCTCGCTGCGTGCGCGGCTCCGAAAGAGCGGGCAGGGGACCGTCCCCCTATTTATGCAGTCGCAACACGGTCAGCGAAATCGGCTTGAACGTGCAGCTGAACTGCCGGCTCACTCCAGGAAATGGAGAGCTGACAGGAGCCACCTTCCGCGGCTGGTCGAGCGAGTTCTCGTCCGACAGCTTGTCAGAAGTCAGGGTGATCATCGTCCCGCTCGGCGCCAGCTTCTCGGCGCCTGCGACCTCGATGTCAAGCGAGGCCGCCTCGGCACTGCTGTTGACGACCTTCAGGATAATGTCCCCTGATCGTTCATCTCGGGTCGCCGATGCAAACACACTCGGGGTTGGCGAGGTCCCGGACGGCTGCGCCTGGAATTCCACGGGCAGCACAAAGTCTCCACGGTTCACTCCGAACAACTGTTGCACATAGTAGTTCGCGGTTCCGAAGGATCGCAGGTTGTCGAACCAGATCAGGTTGGGCGTCCATTGCCAGCCTTCGACGTGCCCGGACAGCGGCGCATAGGAAGCCATGACCACCACATCCGCGTTTCGTTCGAGCCCGGTCATGAACGCCGCCTCCGCCAGTGCGCACTCCCAAGTGTTGCGGTTATCCGGACTTCCGGTTCGGACGCTTTGCGCCGCAAATTCTCCCGCGAAGACCTTCGGCCCCTGGCGGTTGTAGTTGTCATAGCGCTTGGTGTTTTGCACAAACCAGGACGGCGGCCGGTAGTAGTGCTCGTCGATCACGTCGGCCTTCAACTCGCGCAGCCGATTCCAGGCAAGGTCAAAATCTTTACCGTCCGGGTTGGGACCCGAGCTGGAAATGAGCTGGATCTCCGGATGCTTTGCTTTGAGGACCTTGGCGACTTGTTCGTAACGCTCCATGTACTGGGTTCCCCACTGTTCGTTGCCGACTCCGATCATGTTCAGTCCGAACGGTCGCCGGTGTCCCAGATCGGCGCGCTTCTTGCCCCACTGTGACGTCACTGATCCGTTGGCGAATTCGATCAGGTCCAGCATGTCCTGAATGTAGGGGTCCAGCTGATCCAGAGGTACCAGCTCGCCGGAGTTGAATTGACAGGCCATGCCGCAGTTGAGAATCGGCAGCGGCTCAGCTCCTATGTCCTCCGCCAGCAAAAAGTACTCGTAGAAACCGAGCCCAAACGACTGGAAGTAGTCGGGCGTCGGGCGGTGTTTGAATTCGTTGTTCCAGCGGTTGATGATCAAGCGTCGCTCCGCCGGCTCACCAATCGTAGTCTTCCATTGATAGCGGTTCTCCAGAGCTCGACCCTCAACAATGCAACCGCCCGGAAAACGGAGGAAACCGGGCTTCAGATCTGCCAGCAGCTGGGCAAGGTCTGAGCGCAGTCCATTCCTGCGATTTCGCCAGGTCTTTTCGGGGAACAAAGAGACCATGTCGAGATCCAACGCCCCGGCGCCTTCCGCAGTGAGCTCGAGTCGGGCTTTTGGATCGCCCGTGCCCGGCCGCAGGCTGGCCTCGTGCTTCTTCCATTCCCGCCCCAAGCCGCCAATCTGCTTTTCGGCAAGCACCCGCCCGTCATTGCCGACCAACCTGACGCGCAGACGCGGTGAGCCTCCATCGGCAGTCCGACCGAAAACCGAGAACAGGTAAGTGGCCGAAGACGCGATTCCAATCCCGCGGAATCCTTCATTGCTGACTCCCAGCCCGGTCGCGGCGTCCAACTCAATCCGCAGGAAATGCGGATTGGCGGGACTGACTGGGTTTTCATTCATCACACGGAGAGTTCCTTTCGCGCCGTCCTTCCGGACTTCCGCCCAACCCATGAGCGCATCCGGAAACTCGAAGGAGCGGTTCTTGACGAGTTCCGCATAAAGCCCGCCGTCAGCTCCCAGATTGATGTCTTCGAAGAAGATCCCCCACATGTTCGGGCTAATCCTGGCGCCCTGCTGATCGGCACGGATCACGAGCTTGCCGGCCGATTGGGCCGCGACGAACGAAACAAGCAGCAGCAGGCAAGCAGCGGTGGCAAAGACCTTTCCGGTCGCTCTCGGTCTCATAGTTCTCACTCCTCGCAATGGCGCGATGATAGCAAACGAAGAGACAACGACCAAAGGACGATCGGGAGCCTCGGCCCGGCTTGCAGTCGGACCTCAACCCTCCCTGTGTTTCACGCAACCAACTCTTCCGCTTGGCAGTGCCAGGGAAGCGCAGACTGTCTCCCCGGACCTCGGGTGGTCAAGATAATGCTGACACTGTTGAACCTTTTTGGGTGCTTCATCCGTCCTATGGATCGACGAGTGCACCCCGGGCCAGGCAACGTCAACATGCACAACGTAGCGCGCTTTCCAGCATCTCGTACTTCTGAAGAAGCTCTATCTGCAGCCGCTGCTTCGTCTTTCCAGCAAGAACGTTTGCAGCTGCAGCGAATCCTCGAATCCCGAACTTTCGCGCGTTCGCCGCGACTCACACGCCTGCTCGAATACCTGTGTCGCAAGTACTTCGTGGGGGGCAGCGGGCAACTGAGCGAGTACGCGATCGCCATTGAGCTCCTCCGACGCCCGGAGGGCTTCGAGCCCCGTGCTGACGCCAGCATCCGGGTGGACATGAATCGCCTGCGCCGCCAATTATGGAAGTACTATCGCACGGAGGGGAAAATTGACCCGCTGGTCCTTTCCATTCCAGCCGGCCAGTACGCCCCGGTCTTTACGCCGAGCAAACCAGCCGAACCGGCCCCCGCGCGGTTTTCGGTTCTGGCCCAACAGGCAGTGAAGTTCAGACGCTCCCGTGCAAGTTTCTGGCTGGTCATTTCGTTGTTGGCAGCCGGCGTTGCCCTCGGGATGGTCGGCAGCTCGGTTGTGGGGCGGTTACCGGCCCACTTTGCCACGCTGTGGAGAGGCGCGACGCTCAGCCCCGAGGCTTCGGCAAATCTAGCCAGACTTCCGGTTCCCGCCGGACCCGAACTGCGCATCCTCGCCGGCAGTCCGCACGAACGGCGCATTGATCATGTCGGCAACGTCTGGCTTGGCGACCGCTATTTTACCGGTGGATCGCGCCTGACTTTCCTGCCGGAGAACCCCTCGGCTTCGGATGACCATGAGCAGGCCATGCCGGCCTATGCGCGCGAAGGAGACTTTCATTACCACGTACCGCTGGCGCCAGGTGTCTACGAGCTGCGGCTTCATTTCGTCGAGCAGGCCGACCGTCTCAAATCCGATTCGGAGAGAGAAAAAGGCAGGCGCTTCGACGTCTTTATCAACGGCAAGCGATTGCTCGAGAACTTCGACATTGCGGCGGACGCTGGCGGAGTCGGTGTCCCGGACGTAAAAGTCTTCACCGACATCTCGCCGGCCTCCGACGGGCTGCTGCATATCAAGTTCATCTCCCGGATGTCCAAGGCGATGCTGAACGGAATCGAGATTCTGCCGGGCATCCCGGGAAAGATGCGCCCCGTGCGGATTGCGTGCCGCCCCACTCCCTACACGGGGACTGATGGCATTGTCTGGCGCGCCGACGGAGACTATCGGGGCGGGCACCTGACCCGTCGAAATGCAGCCATAGCCGGCACTCAGGACCCGGCACTTTTCGCGTCCGAGCGATTTGGACAGTTCACGTACGCCATTCCGGTCGCCGAGCAGGGCCTCTACACCGTGATTCTGGGCTTTGCCGAGACAGGCACGGATACCGCCGGGGCCAGCCCGATAACTCGAGGCGGCCGCCTTTTCGATGTCTTCTGCAACGGCCAGACCATGCTCAAGAATTTCAGCATAGTCGGCGAAGCGGGCGGACCGAACCGCGCGATCACGAAAGTCTTCCAACATATCGAGCCGAGAACGGACGGAAAGATCCTGCTGGAATTCGTCCCGGTCAGCAACTACGCCTGCCTGAGCACGATCGAAGTCCTGCCCGAGTAGCTACCCGGCCTCTTGGACATTCAACCTGCTTTGACTGATGATGGTTGAAAGGACTCTGTAAGCCGGGAGACACCATGACGAGTGCGCGCCAGCCCGCCGCGCCGGTCGATTCTTTCCCTTTTCACCAGCCGATCGTCTGGCAGCCGAACCCTGCCTGGATTGCTGCCAGCAATCTCCGTCGTTTCATGGACCGCTGGAGCATTCGCTCGTACGAGGAGCTGCAGCTCAAATCGGTTCAGGATATCGAGTGGTTTTGGGACGCAGTGCTCGAGGATCTCGACATTCGATTCCGGAAGCCATACTCCGCCGTCCTGGACCTTACGGGCGGGAAGCCTTTCCCTCGCTGGTGCATCGACGGCCGGCTGAACATCGTGGAGAGCTGCCTGGACAAATGGGTGGACGGCGAAGCGGCCGAAAGGCCAGCGCTGCGCTGGGAAGGAGAGGACGGCCGCGTCCTTGACCTCACCTATGTCGAGCTCTGGCGGGAGGTCAATCGATGCGCGAACGCGTTGCGCCAGCTCGGTCTGGGAAAAGGGGATGCGGTTGGGCTTTACATGCCTATGATCCCGGAGCTGGCGATCGCCTTTCTGGCCGTCATCAAAATCGGCGCCGTTGTCGTTCCGCTGTTTAGCGGTTACGGCGCCTCCGCGGTTGCATCGCGGTTGAATGATTCGGGTGCCCGGGCCCTACTGACAGCCGACGGTTACTATCGCCGCGGGCGGATCGTCCAGATGAAGGCGATCGCGGACGAGGCCCTTCGCCAGGTGCCCTCCGTCGCGCATCTGATCCTCGTTCGACACGCAGGAACCGACGTGCACTGCCTACCCGGACGCGATCGCACATGGGACGAGCTGGTGAGTCCGCAATCGGACTCCGCAGCAACCGAGGACACGTCGGCCGAAGACATGCTGATGCTGATCTACACCAGCGGAACGACCGGGCGACCCAAAGGCGCGGTCCACACGCATTGTGGTTTTCCGATCAAGGCGGCACAGGACATCTACCACGCGATGGATCTGAAGGCTGGCGAAACGCTCTACTGGATGACCGACATGGGCTGGATGATGGGTCCCTGGCTGGTTTTCGGCGCCCTGCTCGTCGGCGCTTCGATGGTTTTTTACGACGGAGCACCAGATTACCCGGATTGCGGCCGCCTGTGGGCCCTTGCGGAGCGCCACAAGGTCACTCACCTGGGCGTCTCGCCGACGCTGATCCGGTCACTGATGGCCCATGGCCCGGAGCCCGTCCGGCGCCACGATCTCTCGGGCCTGCGCGCGGTGGGATCGACAGGCAGTCCCTGGGATCCGCAGTCGTGGACCTGGTTGTTCGATCACGTGCTGGAACGGAGAAAACCAATACTCAACTATTCCGGCGGCACCGAGATCAGCGGCGGCATACTGTGCGGCAATTTCTTCACGCCGCTGAAGCCATGCGCGTTCTCAGGCCCGGTCCCCGGGATGGATGCGGACGTCGTGGACGAAGACTGCCGTCCGGTTCGGGGGGCCGTCGGGGAGTTGATCATCCGCCAGCCGTGGATTGGCATGACACGGGGATTCTGGAAGGATCAGGAACGTTACCTGGATGCGTACTGGAGACGTTTCGAAGGAATCTGGGTCCACGGCGACTTCGCGGCCATCGATGAAGACGGGCTCTGGTACATCCTCGGCCGCAGCGACGACACGATCAAGGTGGCGGAAAAACGCCTGAGCCCCGCCGAAGTGGAGGCGATCGCCAACGCTCACGAGCTCGTCGCCGACAGCGTGGCCATCGGTGTCCCGCACGCCGTCAAGGGCCAGGAAGTGACCATTTTTTGCGTCTTGCGCAATCCGCAACTTGCGTCCGAGAGGTTGCGCCAGGAGATCAAGGACCGGGTTGCACAGGCGCTCGGCAAAGCGTTGAGACCCCGCCAGGTGCGCTTCACCACGGCTCTCCCAAAGACACGCAACGCGAAGGTCATGCGTCGGGTTGTCCGGGCCGCTTACCTGGGTGAAGATCCAGGCGACCTGAGCAGCCTCGAGGACCCGGCGGCACTGGACGCAATCCGCAACGCCGTATGAGTTGACAGGATTCACAGGATTAACAGGATTCTGCGCCACGCTGCAGAATCCTGTTAATCCTGTGAATCCTGTCAACTCATACGGCGGGCAGGATGCGACCCGCGACCTCTCCAAAACCCACGCGGTACCCGTCGCCCTGGCACCAGCCTGTAATCGTCACGCGGTCGCCGTCAAGCAGTGAAGTCCGGGTTTCGCCATTGGGCAGTTGGAGGGGTCTGGTTCCCTGCCACGCCAGCTCGAGCATGCTCCCGTAGGAGGATGGGTCAGGCCCGCTGATCGTCCCGGAAGCCAACAGATCGCCGTTCCGCAGGTTGCACCCGTTGACAGTGTGGTGCGCCACCTGCTGGCGCATGTCCCAGTACAGGTATTTGAAGTTCGTCCGGCAGATCCGCTGCGGCGCAGGCATCGACTCGCCCTGGAGCCAGACCTCGAGCTCGATGTCGTATGTTCGGTCTCCCTCGCTTTTGAGGTAGGGCAGCGGCTCCGGTTCCTGTTTTGGACCGGCCGTTCGAAACGGCTCGAGTGCCTGCAGTGTGACCACCCAGGGGGAGATCGAAGTGGCAAAGCTCTTGGAAAGAAACGGCCCGAGCGGCTGATACTCCCATCGCTGGATGTCCCGTGCACTCCAGTCGTTGACGAGAACCATCCCAAAAATGTTTTTAAAGGCACGGTCGATCGGAATCCTTTCGCCAAGCGCGTTCCCTCCCCGGATGAAAAACCCCATCTCCAGCTCGAAATCGAGCATTCGACTAGGCCCGAACGAGGGTGGTCCGTCGCCTTTCTGAGTCTGCCCACAAGGCCGGCGGATGTCCGTCCCACTCACCACCACGGAGCTGGCCCGCCCGTGGTAGGCCACCGGGAGATGGAGCCAGTTGGGCATCAGCGCGTTCTCCGGGCCGCGGAACATCGTCCCCACGTTGGTGGCATGCTCGCGAGAGGAATAGAAATCGGTGTAGTCCAGGATGTCGCACGGCAAAAGGAGATCAACCGCCGACTGCTCGAAAAGCGCTCGTTCGCGCAGACGGGCGTTGTCACGCAGCCGTGGGTCGGCGCCGCTCAGCAGCTGGCTGATCACCAACCGGGCGTCGAGTATGCCGAAGGGTGCCATCAGAAAGTTCAGATGCGGGCGGTCGAAAATGCCCTCCCGACCGAATAGTTCAAAGAACCCCTCCTTCTCCAGCAAAGCAAGGTCCAGGACCAGGTTGCCGATTGCCGTGCCAACCCTTGGCGGCCCGCCGTTCTTGGGGCGAAATACGCCGAAAGGCAGGTTCTGGATCGGGAAGTGGGATTCCGGATCAACCGGGATGAAGGATTGGAGTTTCGGATCGTTCGTCGGGTCCATGACGGGTCTTCTGGTATCGTTCCGCGCTAAAGCAACCCAAGCGCTCGCAGATCTTCCAAAGGCTCTTCGAAGCTGCAGCTGCCGAAGGAAACGATCAACTCGCGCCGGGCTTCGGCGATACCCTCAAGTGTTACCCGCTTCCCCAGCCAGGTCAATCCATCGGCGTCGAAGCGGAAATGAGACGGATCCCCGTCTGCCAGGATCGCCGATAGGTCCACCTCATTGGCTGACTGGGCATGTGCCAGAACCCCGGCGGCGAGGACATTCAGAAAACCGTGCATCTCCGTGCCAACCGATTCATGGTAACGCCGGATCGGGTGATGGAGACCCGCCGTGCACTTGAACGCGACGGCATAGTCGCGGCATGCTGAAATCACTCCTGCAACCTGCTCCACGCTTGGGAACGCCTCAGCAGTGACTCCTCCCGTCCGCAGCTTGAAAGCCGCTGGCAAACACCGGACTCCGCGCCCCGTGTCGTTGTGATCTGCGATTGCCCGGATAGTGCGACGAGTCACCTCGGTTCCTGGAAGCTTGCCTGCCTCGAAAAACGGCGTGATTGCCGGCAAGCTGGACCGCTCGATCGCTTCGGCGGCCGCGTCGATGAGCCGACGGATCTCGTCGCGGTCTTCATTGATCACAACGTCGGAGGGCAAGGCCAGCTCTATGGCATGGATTCGGAAAACGGATCCGTAGCTAGTTTCAAACGACGATATCAACTGTACTGAGTCAGTGAGCCGGTCCACAAAGTCACCCGGCCCCGTGCTTTGGAGCCCAAGGGCCGAGACGCCGAGCGGACCGGCGTGGGATAAGGGGGATAGCCGGGAGCCGAGATCGGCAAGCCGATTGGCCGGGCAGATGAAGTGAGACAGGAGCCAGGCGTCCGGCCCGGATCGGTACCGCGCGTAGTCCCTGATCGCCTCGTCGAGCGCCAGGCTGGCCGGAGGAAACATCCCCGCGTAGTCGAGGGCGTTCCGGAGCAGTGCCTGGAGGCTGCGGGCGGGTGAGCGGGTGGCTGATGGTTGCATGATGCCTTTCAAGAGATGGTCGTATCGCCAACCGGGCCGACAAGCGGAGTTTCGGGGACACAAAACTTAATTCCTGTGCTAACTGTCTGAACCCGCAAACGGAACGGGAATTAAGTATTATGTCCCCGAAACTCGTCGGACCCACTTTACCCCGTTGTTGTCGGCGCGGGCGGGTCATCGTGGTTGACCCAGCTGTAAGCATACCGGTCGTCTTCGTGGTGCGCCGCGAAATCGGTGACCTGGAGCGGATGGAATGTGTCCATCATGACGGCCAGTTCCTCGGTTCGCTCCTTGCCGATGCTCGCTTCCACGGTGCCGGGATGAGGCCCGTGCGGCAGACCTCCCGGGTGAAGGCTGATGTCGAACTGTCCGACGCCCTTTCGGCTCATGAAGTTCCCTTCAGCGTAGTAAATCACCTCGTCGGAGTTTACATTCGCGTGGTTGTAAGGCGCGGGGATGGAGCGCGGGTGATAGTCAAACATCCGCGGGACGAACGAACAGATGACGAAGTTCCAGCCCTCCCAGGTCTGGTGAACCGGCGGGGGCTGGTGTACGCGCCCCGTGATCGGTTCGAAGTCTCCGATATTGAAGGCGTAGGGATACAGGTAACCGTCCCATCCGACAACATCGAGCGGATGATGATCCAGAATATGGCGATGGATCTCTCCACGCGCCTTCACCCGAACTTCGAAATCGCCCGGCTCCTCGTGGGTCTCGAGCTCCGCAGGGACCCGGATGTCGCGCTCGCAGTACGGTGAGTTTTCGAGCAACTGGCCGTACTCGTTGCGGTACCGCTTTGGCGGTTCGAAATCCCGGGGCGACTCGAAAACCAGCATCCGGTGGCCGCCCCCCTTCAGCTCCATCCGCCAGGTGGTGCTGATTGGAATGTTCAGGTAATCACCGGGGCCGAAATCCAGACGACCGTACTGTGAAATCAGTGTCCCCTCGCCAACATGCACGAAGATCATTTCGTGCGCGTCACCGTTCCGGTAGTGGTATCCCATCGACTCGACCGGACGGGCGATGGCCATTGTGACATCCTGGTTCCCCATCAACACCTGGCGCCCGGTGACCACGTCATTAGCCTCAGGCACTTCCCGTGTGTTGAAGAGCCGATGTCGCAAGGGTCCGTAATCGATGTATCGTGCGGCCGCGGTCTCAAGCTTTTCGACGTGCTTCACCTGGGTCGGCTGCCGGATGTGGTACAGGATCGACTGTATGCCCGAGAATCCCTTGGTGCCAATCACCTGCTCCCGGTAGAGGGAGCCATCGGGCTGGCAAAACTGAGTATGGCGCTTGTGCGGAATCCTCCCGAGCGTATGGTAGAAAGGCATGTTTCCTCCGAAAACACTGCGCACTGCGCACTTCCCACTGCCAACTGCGGAGCTCTTGGTGGGCAGTGCGCAGTAAGCAGTGCGCAGTGGCTTTACAGGTTCCCGCGCCTGGCCTGCTCGATCTCTATGCTCTCGAACAACGCCTTGAAGTTGCCGACTCCGAAACCGCGCGCCCCCCGGCGTTGGATGACTTCCAGGAACATGGTCGGGCGATCCTGGATCGGGCGGCTGAAGATCTGAAGCAGGTAGCCCTCATCGTCGCGGTCGGCCAGAATCCCCAACCGGGCAATATCCTCGTATCGCTCCTTGATTTCTCCCACACGGCCTGGAAGGCTGTCGTAGTAAGCCTGCGGCACCCGCAGAAACTCCAGCCCCCGCTCTTTCAGCAAGCCGACCGTTTCGATGATGTCACCCGTGATCAGGGCAACGTGCTGGACGCCAGGGCCGACGTAGTAGTCGAGGAACTCCTCGATCTGGCTCTTCTTTTTGCCTTCGGCCGGCTCGTTGATGGGAAACTTGATCCGGCCGTTGCCGTTGCCCATGACCTTGGACATTAAAGCGGAGTATTCGGTGTGGATCACCTTGTCGTCATAGTGCACGATCTGGCGGAAGCCCATCGCCTTGTGGAACCAGTTCACCCAGTAATTCATCTTGCCGAGGTCCACGTTGCCGACAAGGTGGTCGATCGCCGCAAGTCCGGTCGGCGTGACGGTCGGATCATCGGGCAGCCGGACGTAGCCTGGCAGGAACGAGCCGGAGTACTCCTTGCGCTCGACAAACTTAAAAACTGTCTGACCGTAGCCCTGAATGGTCGCGGTCCGGACCAGGCCATCTCTATCCTGAGTCTCGACAGGCGCGAGGACGCCTCTTGCCCCCCTGGTCGTCGTCTCCCGCCAGGCGCTTTCGACATCCTCTACTTCGATTGCGATCGCTTTGACCCCGTCGCCGTGGAGCATGTGATGGGCAGCCATCTCGCTGTGCGGCCCGTACGGCGTACTAAGAACGAACCGGATTTTCCCCTGCTCGATCACGTACGAGGCATATTCGCGGTTGCCGGTCTCGAGGCCGGCATAGGCGATTGGCTTAAAACCCCAATATTTCCAGTAGTAAACGGCCTGCCTGGCGTTGCCCACCCAGAACTCCACGTGGTCCATCGCCTTGATTTTGAAAAGGTCCGCCTCCTGGTCGATCGGACGCTGGTCCGCGCGGACAGCCTGGTCGGTGATCATCTAATCCTCCGTGAAAACAAGGTGAGCGCTTGCTTCAATTATAGCAACAAGGGGTGCGTCCACGGATTTCGGGGACCACCCATTCCTCCCGCCAACCGGGCCGTAAAGCGGCGGATTCGACTTTCAGAATCCGCCGCTTTACGGCCCGGTTGGCGGGATCGCCAGAACCCGCTTACTCCGCTGAAAAGCGCTGCGTGGCTCTGACGGCGGTTGCCCGAGCGCGGCGGTAGAGTCGAGGTGTGGCGCGGTGATTTAGGTGGAGCCTATCAGTTTCCGGCCCTTTCGTCTGCCGGTGCCTCACGAGCTCAGCCATGTCCCGTTTCCACGATCCCGCTCATCGAACCGGACGTGCG
>CAYQYP010000550.1:0-15866 GCA_964421755.1 uncultured Acidobacteriota bacterium | reverse complement strand
GTGCACTTGACTCCACTAGACAGGGAAAAAGTGAGTCGAGGCGATAGGCTCAGAAGAATCGGCTAAATTATTGAAAGCATTGGTGCCGGAGGGGGGAGTCGAACCCCCACGAGCTGTAAGGCTCGCCAGATTTTGAGTCTGGTGCGTCTGCCAGTTCCGCCACTCCGGCTTGCAGGGTGGTGAAGGCCAAAAGTATAGCATGAGGCCGGTTCGCCGAAACACCCGCAGTTGTGCAGACTGTGCAGTGTACAGTTACGCAGCGGCAGGCTTCTTCGTAGGTTCCGCTTCCGGGTGGGACTCTTCCGGTGGCTCTGCGAGCAGGATCCAATGTCCGACTTGGAAGTCGGACCTACGCAGGAGCGTCCAGCGCGACGGTCAGCAGGGTGCTTTGCCGGATGCGACTTCTGCCGGGAGGAGACCCAGGCGGCACAGGTCTTTCTTTAGCGCCGCTTCCCCCTCGAATACAACTCCGCGGATGCCGAGCGCCGCCGCCGCGGCGATGTTGGCCGGCAGATCGTCCACGAAAAACGTCTCCTCGGGCCGGCGGCCCGTCTGCGCCAAGGCTGTCTCGTAAATCTCCACCTGCGGTTTCATGGCCCCGACCTGGTAGGAGAGCACGTAGTCGTCGAACTCACGGATGATCGGGCTGGCCCCGTAAAGATATCTGAAGTGCATCTCATTCGTGTTCGAGAGAGCGACAACCTGAAAGTCCGACTTGAGCGTGCAGAACAGCTCCGACGAAATGCACGCATCGGGGGCGGCGGCAGGTGCAAAGATCCAGTGCCAGGCGGCCTCGAAAGTTGACAGGTCGGCCGATGTGATTTCCAAAAGCCGGCACGTGCTGGAGTAAAAATCCTGGGTCGTGATCCGGCCGCACTCGTAGAGAAGAATATCCGCGTGCTGTTTCAGCCGGCTCTCGATTTCGGCAGTCCCCAGGCGCGTGTACTCGGCAACTTTGCGCAAGGCGGCCGGATAATCCAAGGTTACGAGCACCTGGCCAATGTCTATAAACAGGGTCTTGATTTCGTCCATGTGGTCGAATGAAAAGCGAACTGCGCGGGCAAGATGCCCGCGATCCCAGTGCGGACGAGACGTCCGCACTCCAACCGTGTCGTCCGCGCTCCATGGTGGCCTCCGCTCCGTGAGAAGCTACTCAGAGACGAACAGGTACTCCTTCATCCCGTTCCTCAGCAGATAGGAGCTGTAAACCTTAAAGCCGGCAAGGAGCTGCTTCAGGTCGATCTCGGTATAGCGTGGCGCCGGCCTGAGCACTGAGCTGTCATTCAGGTAAAGCAGGTTGGCCTCGTCCAGTATGCGATACTGCCCGGGTTTGTCTGGTATGTGCCGCGCAGTCGAAACGGTTGCGTGGAGAACGGTGCCGGCGTGGCAAAACCGAATCAGGTGCTGCATGAGGTGACGAAGCACCTCTCGTTCGAGGTAATTGAACACATCCCAAGCCAGGACGATATCGAACCGCGTCGTCTCCGGATAGGGCAAAAGGTACTGGAAAACCTTCTGGTAGTCGCACGGTGACTCGCGACCGGCAAAAAAATCAAACGAAGCCAGAGTCTGGTGCAGGTCTTCGACTGTCAGCCGACACGGGTAACGGGACAGGAACTCAACGTTGGTCCCCGATGCCGATCCAAAGTCCAGGATATGGTACTTGCGGTCTGCCCGGAGTTGGCGGAACAAGACCGCAAGCGCCAATGTCGGCTGAATCGATGATTCGTTCTCCGGCTTGCTTTCGGTGTCTTTCGCTGGTCGCGACCCAAACCATTTCATCACGCCCTGGTTGCCGTGGTATCAAACTTCAGCTTCTTGGAATCCTCGACCCCGCGCTCCGCGAGGGCCACTGCAGGTTTAAGTGTATCAGCAACGGCAACTTTGGGCTCGCTCACTTTGGCGGGTTTCTCCTGCTCCTTCGCGTCCATGTCGATGCTGCCTTTGAACTTCGACCCGTCTTCCAGGGTGACCCGGGGAGCAGTGATGTTGCCATGCAGAACTCCCGTGGACCGAATGACGATTTTCTCTTCGCCAAAAACGTTACCGCGCACCTCTCCTTCGATACTGATGATCTTGCCAAAAATATCCGCTTTGACCCTACCGTTCTTTCCAACGGTAACATTGTGCTGACGCAGTTCGATACGGCCCTCGACCTGCCCTTGAACCATCAGATCTTCGTCCCCGGCGATCTCACCTTTGACCGTGATCGAGGATCCAATGATTGCTCTTTCCCTGAGCTGTTCCACAGGATTACTGTGCTGCTGCTGGGGCGCAGTTACAGGAGGCTCAGGCTGCGGATAACCAACTTCGTTTTTCTTCCACATGGCACTTCTCCCCTCTAAGATTTAAGGTCCCTTTCTATAACCTGCGTCACCGGATGTCAACCGTCGGAGTCACAATCCGGAACAATCCTGTCTCATCGGTCACGGACAGGAAAACCGAGCAGTCGCCCCCGGTTTGCGATAGGATCGCTCGTATCGGAACTGGGCAGTCTTTTTTCACGCCATCCGGGAGGTGCGTATGAAGAGCGACAGAAGGGTCTCCAGGCGGGAATTCATTCAGACGACCAGCGCAGCAGGCACGGTCGCCGGCTTCCAAATAGTCAACGCGAAGGCCGTGCGGGGCACCCAAGCCAATGATGCGGTGACGTTCGTCTGGATTGGCGCCGGCGGACGGGGCACCGCGGACGCCAAGGGTCTCGTTGCCGCCGGAGGCAGAATCGTCGCGGTCGCCGATGTTTTCCAGGAAAAACTCGATGCCGCGCAAAAGACCTTTGCACTCGACGCGTCCGCCTGTCACCTCGGATTTGACGCCTACAAGAAAGTCCTCGATCTGAAGGCCGACGCCGCCATTCTCACGACTCCGCCGGGATTCCGCCCGCAAGAATTCAGCGGGGCAGTCGCAGCGGGCAAACACATTTTCATGGAGAAGCCGATCGCGGTGGACACCTGGGGCTGTCACAGCGTGCTCGAGGACTCGAAAAAGGCGGGCAAGGCGAATCTCAGCGTCGTCGTGGGCCTGCAGCGCCGCTACAGCAAAGCTTACCAGGAGGCCCAGCAACGGATCGCTTCCGGCGCCCTCGGGACTATCGTGTCCGGGCGCGGCTTCTATCTGACCGGAGATGTGTGGAAGGGGCGGACTTGGGCCCGCGCCGATTTCCCGGATGATCTCCACTGGATGACGAAGAACTGGTACTACTTCCGCTGGCTGTCGGGCGACCTGATCACCGAGCAGAACATTCACAACCTGGATGCCTGCAACTGGGTGCTCGGCGGACATCCGGAACGCGCCAACGGATACGGCGGACGAAAATGGCGCAAATACATCGGTGACATCTTCGATCATTTCAACGTGACGTACGAATACCCTGGCGGCGTTCACCTGACCTTCATGTCGGGCCAGTTCTGCACATTCCACGACAGTTCCGAGCAGATCATGGGGAACGACGGGGTCTTCACCAATGGGCGAGGCGGCACCAAAATCGAGGGGAAAACGCCCTGGGAGTTTACGGAGAAGGAAGACGCGAGCCGCAACGAATATGAAGCGTTCATCGCGAGCGTCCGGGAAGCAAAGCCCAGAGCCGACGGCCAACATGCCGTCGATGGGACCTTCACCACCATCCTTGGCAGGGAAGCCGCCTACCGGCGCAAAGAAGTCGAATGGAATGCGCTCTGGAAGGAAAAACAGAGACTGGACCGTAAGCCGTATGACCTTTCATAGCACCCGGGCGTTTCGTAGGCCCGACTTCCAAGTCGGACCAGTCTCGCTTGGACGTCGGACCTGAGCATGAGGCCCTGTGCCTGCTATCGCTCGGTTTTCAGGAGACACTATGAGCAGCCAAACTCGAAGAACATTTCTGGTGAAATCGTCGGCCATCCTGGCCACCGCGCCCGTCGCGACCTTGTTTTCGCCGCCGCTGCACTCTGCAGCGGCCGACAAGAAGTTCCAAAAAGCCGCCTGCATCGGAGTCTTTCAAAAAGAGCTGACCGTACTCGAGCGCTTCGAACTGGCCGGGCGAGCCGGGTTCGAGGGGATCGAACCAAACACGCTCAATACTCCCGCCGAAATGGAGGAGTACAAGGCGGCCTCGCAAAAGACCGGCATCAAGATCCACTCGATCATGAATGCGGATCACTGGAAATACCCGCTCAGCGACCCGGATCCAGAGGTCGTGAAGAAGTGCATGGATGGCATCCGCACATCGATGCACAATGCCCACGATCTGGGAGCCGACGTGGTACTGCTGGTGCCCGGCGTCGTGACTCCGCAAGTCAGGTACGCGCAGGTGTACGAACGATCGCAGGCCCGCATCAGGGAACTCTTGCCCCTGGCCCAGCAGTTGAAAGTAACACTGGCGATCGAGAACGTAGGGAACCGCTTCCTCCTCAGCCCGCTCGAATTCGTCCGTTACGTCGACGATTTCTCCAGCCCGTACGTCAAGGCCTACTTCGACATTGGGAATAACGTCGCCACGGGGTATCCGCAGGACTGGATCCAGACGATCGGGAACCGGCTTGTCCGCGTGCACATCAAGCGTTTCGAGCCAGGGACGGATCATCCGAAATTCGACCCGGCCGACAGGCGCACCCAGGGAATCGACTGGGCGGCTGTACGGCGGGCTCTGGACGAGGTTAGTTATGCGGGTTGGATTTCAGCCGAGGTCAGGAGTGGCGACGAGGCGTATGTCACCGAGGTGAGCGCCCGCATGGGCCGTTTCTTCGCGGGCGAGAGCCCGGCGTCGTAGTGGGATGGCAGCGTTTCACTCGAGCAGTCTCGCCAACCGGGCCGTAAAGCGGCGGATTCTGAACCGCGAATCCGCCCTACGACTGAGTGCTTACGGGTGGCGAGCGGTCGTAGGGCGGATTCGCGGTTCAGAATCCGCCGCTTTACGGCCCGGTTGGCGAGGGGGAAACGGGGCTACGATAAGCCCGACGAGTTGCGGAGCGTCATGCAGTCATTCCTCGCGTCGGCGCCCCGGGAATTACGGTTCAAGCGAGGATCAGCACACCCAGCATTACGGTCAGGATCGTGAGCGGGAACCCTACCTTGAAGTACTCCCAAAAAGAAATCCGCGCATCGTCCTTGGCGGCCTCGATCACGATCAAATTGGCGACGGAGCCGATGATCGTCAGATTGCCCGCCAACGTGGACGCCATGGCGAGGACAAGCCAGAGATCCGCCGGTGAACCGTGATGTTGAACAATCGGACTGTAGAGCATGACCGCAGGTACGTTGCTGACCAGGTTTGAGACAACCACGATTCCTCCGCTGAGCGCCAGCGAGGCGGCAAAACCGGTCTCCACGGAGAACCTCACTTTCTCGAGGACCAAGGAGACGAGGCCGGCTTGCTCGACTCCCCGCATCACCACGAAAAGTCCGGCAAAGAGGAACAGGAGCGTCCAATCCACGCGCTGCAGAGCCCGACGTGGCTGCCGGCTACCCGCAATGACGACAAGCGAGGCCAGCGTCATCGCTACTGCGGGCGGATGGTAGTTGAGCGTAAGGAGGACCACCATCGCAACTGCGGCGGTCAGGGATACGCCGAGCAACCAGCGCTGCACCCGGACCGGCTGCCGTCGCGGCGGGACGACGAGGCGCCCACCGTGGATCTCGCTCCTGTAAAGCACCGCAATAAGCAAGAACGCGATCAGGAGTCCGGCCGCGGCAACCGGCCAAAGTCGCGCGGCGAATTGCAGGAAGGGGATCCCGGATCGCAGGCCGATCAACGCATTCTGCGGGTTGCCGATAATCGTCGCCACGCTTCCAATGTTGGCGGAGCAGGCGAGTGCGATCAGGTAAGGCACCGGGTTCAGCTGCAGCCTCTTGGTCACGCGCACAACCACTGGGGTGTAGAGCAGGCAGATCGTGTCGTTCATGAATAGCGCCGAAAGCAGGCCCGAGCTGACCACGATCAGAAGGAGCAGCATTCGGGTGCTCCGGGCCAGGCCGATGATCCAGCGTTCCACCACCTCGAAGAAACCGGACAACTCGAGGTAAGCGATCAGGACCATCATCCCGAGAAGGAACGATAGCGTGTCCAGATCGATGGCCGCATAGGCCTGTTCCAGGGTGAGGACTCCGAAGGCAACCATGCCGACGGCTCCGAGGAGAGCGCCGGACGGCCGGTCGATGTGGATACGCGGGATGCTCTGCACCCCGAGGATCGCATAAGTTACAAGAAAGACAATGAGCGCCGCCAGCATCAAAGGTCCATGGTCGCGAGGGCTATCCCGACGCCGGAAGAGGATATCAGCTTTGGCCTGATTCGTCCGCCCCGCTTCTTCTAAAAAGAGGATAAAACAGGAACCCGGACAGGATGATCAGCAAGCCGAAACCGGATTGCAGAGGTTGCTCCCGCAGAACGTTCCCAAGCAGCAGCACGGAGCAGAGCACAAAAACCGACGGGACCCAGGGGTAACCCCAGGTCCGGTACGGCCGGGGAAGCTGTGGTTCGCGCCTGCGGAGGAGGAAAACGGCGCTGGTCACGAGTCCATAGAAGATCCACTCGGAGAAAATGACGTAAGTGATGATCTCGCTGAAGGTACCGGAGAAGACAAGGATGACCGCCAAAAGCGCCTGCACGAGGATGGAAATGTGCGGCGTCAGCCACCGGTCGTGAACCCGAGCCAACGGCCGGAACAGTAAGCCGTCGCGCGCAGCCGCATAGGGGACGCGAGAGCCGGTGAGGATTGATCCGTTCAGGCTGGCGAACGTCGATATGGCGGCGACCAGCGCAATGAATGCCCCGCCCCCCGGCCCGACCAGCTCCTGGGCCACCGCTGAAGCGACCCGCGTGGAAGTGGCTATGCGTTGCGGCTCGAGCACGTAGACGTAGGCCATGTTGACCGTGACGTACAGAGCGCCAACAACCACCATCCCGACGATCAGTGCACGCGGGATGTTTCGCTGCGGGTCTTTGACCTCGCCCGCCACCATCGGGAGATTGTTCCACCCGTCATAAGCCCAAAGGGCCTGGATCAGCGCAACACCAAAGAGCGCGATTGCCCCGGACTGCAGATCTCCGACTGCTTTCTGGCCGAAATGCGACCAGTCGCCTCGGCCCAATCCCAGGCCGAGCGCGATGAGCAGAAGAATCCCTCCCACCTTGCACGCGGTGAAAACGGTCTGGATCCCGCCCCCAACCCTAACACCGCGGGCGTTTGCCGCAGACAGGAATAGGATCATCGTAACGGCAATGGCTTGAATACCGCCGACACGCAGAATCAGCTCTTTTCCGAACAGGTCAATGCTCGACTGGTGCCAGACAACATCGAGGGACGGAAACAGCACGGTCATGAACAAGGCAAAACCGGTCGCCTGGGCGGCGATGGAACCGGGCTTCGAGACCGAGAAAAGCGTCCACCCGTAGAGGTAAGCGGGCAGTTTCCCGTACGCTCGCCTCAGAAAAACGAATTCCCCTCCCGCCTGGGGGAGCATCGCCCCGAGCTCGGCGTAGGTGAGGGCTCCAAAGAGCGAGAGAAAAGCACCCACGATCCAGACCAGGATCAGCATCCAGGGGGACTGGACGGCCGCCAGCATCGATGAGGTGACGAGGAAGATCCCCGTGCCGATGACCGTGCCGACTACGATGCTTGCCGCTGCCGACAATCCCAGACCGCGGACCAGCTCGCGCTGTTTAGTGCTCATTTCAAAACTTCCCGTCCGTCACTTCGAAGTGGGTTGGTTTGTTCAGCAGCGGTTGGCCTCTCCCCACCCAGTCAGCTACCCATTCCATCAGCGTTCCGACTGAAATTTCCGGGTACCCGAGAATCGAGTGGCAGGCAGAGGCATTGCTTAGCAGAGCGGTGGGCGATTCTTCGCCGACGAATTTCGGTTCGGTCCCGAAGCAGGCACCGAAGAACCTTGCCGCGCGCCGCAGAGAGACCGTCTCGGGCCCGGTGACGTTCAGGATGCGTGGGGGCGAGGCACACAGCTCGAGGCAGCGAAGCGCGTAGGAATTCGCGTCTCCCTGCCAGATGACGTTAAAGCTGCCGACCCCGAGCTCGACCGGCTCCCCGTCATGCACCTTTCGCGCTATGTCGACGAGCACCCCATACCGAAGATCGACGGCATAGTTCAGCCGGAAAAGCAGCACCGGAGTACCGTTTTCCCTGGAGAAGTACTCGATGACCCGCTCCCTGGCGACACAGGACTGGGCATATTCCCCGACCGGCGCTACCGGATCCGTTTCCACGCACCCACCAGAGGCGGCGGTGACAAATGGATAGACATTTCCGGATGAAAAAGCAACGATGCGAGACGACCGAAACCGCTCGCAGGTGTACGCGGGCACCAACGTGTTCATCGCCCAGGTTAAGTCAGGGCGATCAGTCGAGCCGAACTTCCGGCCGGCCAGGTAGAGGATATTTGGAGCCTCAGGCAATCGACCGTAGGCTGAGCGGTCGAGCAGGTCTGCCTCGATGATCTCAATTCCGGCAGCTGCCAGACTTTCGGCCGCCTGCCGCGAGCTGAAGCGCGAGACGGCGAAGACGCGACGAGATCGCCCGGCCTGGTCCGTGGCTCTTTTCACCCTGGCGGCCAGCGACGGCCCCATCTTGCCGCCGGCCCCGAGGACCATCACGTCACCGTCCAGGCGGGACATGAACTCGCAGTCTCCGGCGCCCGGCGTGGAAAGCAGTTTTTCCAGCTGGGTCTCGTTTTCAATCTTGTTCATTGGACGTTCGTTCTCCTCGCAGGCTACCCGAATTCGGGACCGAGAATCGCGTACTGTAAGTCCGGAATCCCCGGAAAATCGAGTGAGCCTTTGTACATCCGTATGAAAGGTCTCTGTTCAACGAAACCGAGAGACCCGAGCCAGTCGAGCCACGTGGGCGCGGATCGCGGTGCATCCAGGATCACATTCCTGCCCGCCAGCTGCGCCAATGACGCGGAAAGCAAGGCACGGGCGAGCTCGGGTGTTTGCGCGACCAGGGGCCCGAGGTGCTCGTAATTGAAGCCGTGCCGGCCGAAAAGATACCCGGTTACCGCAGAGCCGTCGCCGCATACCCAGGCGTATTCCGGGGCTCCCTCGAGCAGCCACTCGAGAAGGAATCCGCGGTCCGCACCGAACACCTCGCTGTCCAGTCGCGCGATCGCGGGCAGGTCACCCGCGTCCGCCCGCCTGGCCTCCGGGAGTGCAATCGGGTCGACCTTGCCGACCGTCGTTTGCATCCTGGACAGCCAGTATTCCTCGCGGAATTCGAAGTTGCGGTAAATCCGCTCCCCCGCCGGCGTGGCGTCAAGGCGCACCGATGCCTCGTCTTTGAGGACATCCAACGCCTCGACCAGCAGCCTGGTTCCAGTACCCTGGCCACGCTGCGTCGGGTCGACCAGGACCATGCCTACCCAACTAAAGCGGCCTCCGTAGCGGATGGTCGCGGACGTCCCCACCACTTCGCCGTTCGAACACGCGACGCGGCATCCTTCGGGACTGCGGGCAATGAACATCTCCCAATCCCGGCGGAGTTGGTTCCACCGCGCCGCCCGGCAAAGGCGGAGCCCGGCCTCAATATCGGCGGTCGTCATCGTGCGGTAGGTAATTTCGGCCAAGTGTCCTCTCTCCTTACGACTTTCTGTCTTCCGTAGGTCCCGCTTCCAAGTGGGACACTCTCTTCGTTGCCAGCGGGCGGGATTCAGCAAGCCGGCCCAGAATGTCCGACTTGGAAGTCGGACCTACGCCGGAGTTGCACTTTGCCACAACCAGACAGCGCCTTTCCCTATGTCCGACGCGGAAGTCGGACCTACGCCGAACCGCCCACTGCAACGGCCAGCCAACCGGAGCTCTGAGAGCGGCGACTTGGAAGTCGGACCCACGGGAGTTTCGGGGACACAAAACTTAATTCCTTTGCCTCCGCATGATAGCGGTGGCTGGGTGAGAATTAAGTATTATGTCCCCGAAACTTCCCGAAACTTCTGCTCGATCCGCCTCAACTCGTCACGAACCTCATGCCCGAGGGCGTTGCCTCCGTCTTGGGCAATCATCTCGGCCGCACGCGTTCGTGCGATCTCGTGCAGGGGCCGTGATTGCACACTTCTCGAAGCCCGATTCAGGAGTCCGGGGTCAAACAGCTCCTTTCGGAAATTTGCCAGAGTGTGCTCGGTGTCAAGGTAGCTGCCCGCGATTCCAACCTCCTCGATAAGCGGCAGAGCGAGCGCTTGATCCGTTACAGCGAACCCTTTCTGGTGGCGCCGGACGAAATCGACCATTTCATTGTCGATCACCAATTGTGCGAGCGAAAGCGTCATTTCGGATTCCAATTGGCCCATCCCCCAGATTAGCCCGACCCCGGCCGACATATGCGTCTGAAAGCCAAACATTTTTTCGAGCGCCGCCTGCTCGTCTTCGAAAAGCGACTCGGTTGAAACCCAGGACGACGACGGCAGATCGTAAAACCGGCCCAAGTCCGCGGAAGCGCGGGCAAGCAGCGCATTCTCCGGCCCTCCGGTCACGGCCGTCGCGTGCTTCATGTCGAAGACGTGGGCAAGCCCGAGGTTGTAAATGACGGGACGCCCGGGTTCGAGAAGCTGGTTCACCACGATGCCTGCCAGGATCTCCGCATTCCCGACGGCAACCGCACCAGCCAGAGTAACCGGCGCCGTCACACCGGCCATAGGCTCTCCGTTGATCGTCGTTGGAATGCCGCACCCCGCCGACTTCAGAAAAACGTCGAGCGCCAGGTGAGTCCAGCGCAGCGGCCCGTGTGCCGTGAAGCCAATGCTGAGCCAGGGGCCCGGGATGACATTCTTCATGGCTGCAAGCGCTTCCATGCCGCGGCCGGAGAAACAGAGCGCCCGAACATGCCTTCGCGAGCTCTCCGCCATGATCCGGACGCCGACGAAATCGCGGTACGCCGGGGGAACGTCGGCCATCGCGACACCCATGATGCCGTTTACATTCGACAGCTGGTTGCACAAACGCGCGATGTCCGTCAGGTCGTGCGAACGAACCGGCCGCCTCTCTTCGCCGGTCCAGAAGTGCAGGACCGGGCAGGTCCAGAATGCGGGGGCGGAATCGGAAGAAAGAACCATCGCCGAGCCGTCCAGTGCCGCCAGCGTGACCTCGCGGGGTGCCGAAGCCAGGCACTCGGCAACGAGAGACGGAGGCAGCCTGACGTCGTAGGCCGCGGAGCCAGGGCGGGCGCCTGCCTTGACCACCCGCCGGAGAACTTCGTCGTGTTCCAGCCGGATCCCGGTCTCTTCCAGGATCTTGAGGCTGGCTCGGTGTATCCGCTCAGCGTCCTCTGGTCTCATCGGTTGGGTGTCTCGACGGAGGAGATTGCCGGTCGACGAACGAACGCGATGGACAATGCCCCGATGCTGGCCATGGTGATCAGGAGAGCGAAACCCAAAGAATAGCTGCCCCTCGAGTCGTAGATATGCCCGACGACGTACGGAGCCAACGCCTGCCCGATCGCATCAGTCGTAATGATGACCCCCATGATCCTGCCCAGAGATCGCAAGCCGAAGCACTCGGCCGTGAGCAACGGGATAAGCATGTAATCCGCGCCCATACCAAACCCGAAGATCGCGGCGAAAATGTAGGCGGTGACCCCCAGGTTCGGTGCGTAGAGGAGCGGTATCGCGGACGCGACAAAGAGGCAGGCGGCCAGCATCACGTACTTCTTGGAAAAGAGATCGGCGAGCCAGCCCATAATGATCCGGCCCGCAAGGCTCGCAACCAGCACGACGCTCAAAACTCGAGCGGCAGAACCTGAATCGAATCCACTGTCGCGGAGAAAGAGGACCAGGTGTTGAATGACGCCACCGACTGCGCCGATGCTCATGAGGCTCCCGAGGGCGATCAGCCAAAACGCAGGCGTCCTCAAGACTGCCCGCAGAGATGAGAATCCCGCGACCACAGGCGCTTTTTTCGGGGGGTCCGTTGAAGGCACGGGGATCGTACTGGCACCATCAGGGAGCAGACCGAGGTCCGAGGGCCGGTTTCGGACGAGCTTGAGAGTCAGCGGGACAATGATCAGCAGGAGCCCTGCAGCAATTGCCCACATGGCCCATCGCCAGCCGAACGCTTTAATGAGCTGATCGGCAGCAACGGGGGCAACCGCCCCTCCGATTCCGGCCCCCAGGTAAGCGATCGACATAGCCCGCCCGCGATACTTGTCGAACCAGTTTGAAATCAAGACCTGATTGGGGATCGGACCGGCAACCACGTACCCGGCGGTCTGGAGAAAGTAAAACAGGTAGTAGACCCAGAGCGCGTGCATCCAGCCATAGCCCAGGAAAGCGATCCCGGCGAGGACCAGCCCGACCAGCATTATCCGCTTGGGACCGAAACGATCGATCAGGAACCCCGCGCTGATCCCAAACAAGGGACCGATGAGAACGATGCTGATCGCAAAACCGGCCGTAACCTGTGCGCGGCTCCACCCAAACTCCTCGATCAGCGAACCATAGAAGACGGGGAAACTGTAGTAGACGATGCCGATGATGAAGAAGAGGATGGCATTGGTTGCCGCCGCAATGCGCCAGCCGTAGAACATAGACAAGAGTGTAACGTCTTCGTCGACTCGTGTCTTGGTGATCTTGCTGCGGTTGTGCGGTTTGGTGATTGCTTACGGGGAGAATCCGCGCACTCCGGGAAAGGCGTGGGTCCGACTTCCAAGTCGGACATCCTGACCTCCCGAGCAGGATGTAGCCGGTGGCAAGCCGCGCAGAACCGCAAACGCAGCGCTTTTTGCGGAGTGCGCGGATTCTCCCCGTAAGCAATCAGCTTTGTGGTATTTAGAGAGCAATGAAAATACGAGATCTGGACGCAGACCTGATCTGGCGGATGAGGCAGGGAATGGTGATACCGGCTCATCCCCTGGCGCTCGACCGAAAACGCCGCCTGGACGAACGGCACCAGTGTGCCCTGACCCGCTACTATATGGATGCCGGCTCTGGAGGCATAGCGGTCGGCGTGCATTCGACGCAGTTCGAGATCCGCGATCCCAATGTTGCCCTGTTTGAGCCCGTGCTGAAGCTTGCCTCCCGAACCATCGACGAGCAGGTCGCTCGAACCGGCAGGCAGATCTTGAAGATCGCCGGGGTGTGCGGCAAGACCGACCAAGCCCGGCGTGAAGCCGGTGTGGCCCTCGATAACGGCTATCACGCCTGCCTCCTCAGCTTGTCCGCCCTTTCCGGCGAGGACGTCACCACGCTAGTCAAGCACTGCCGCGACATTGCCTCGATGATGCCTGTCATCGGCTTTTATCTTCAGCCGAGCGTCGGTGGTCGGATTCTTCCTTATGAATTCTGGCGGGCCTTTGCGGAAATCGAAAATGTCCTGGCAATCAAAATTGCACCTTTCAACCGCTACCAGACGCTGGACGTCGTGCGGGCAATCGTCGAGGCGGACCGTTACGCAGAGATCGCACTTTATACAGGCAATGACGACAACATCGTCGTCGATTTGCTCACCGAGTATCGCCTCGTCACCGCCAGGGGCGAACGCAGGGCGCGAATCGTTGGGGGACTGCTCGGTCACTGGGCGGTCTGGACCCGCCGCGCCGTGGAATTGCTCGATGAACTGCACCGGGCGATTGGCAATGGGGAGACTGTGCCGTCAAGACTCCTGTCGCTGGCGGTTCAGGTCACGGACGCGAACGCGGCTCTCTTTGATCCTGCAAACAAATTTGCCGGGTGTATTCCCGGGATTCACGAAGTGCTCAGGCGGCAGGGATTGATGGAAGGAACGTGGTGTCTCAACCCGGAGGAGCGCCTCTCGCCAGGACAGCAGGAAGAAATCGACCGGGTGTACGCCGCTTATCCACACCTGAACGATGACGAATTCGTCCGCGCGAACCTCGACCGGTGGCTATCGTAGTGAGCAGGTTCCTCGGAGCCGGATGCAGCACCGCCTCCTTCAAAGCCGCGCACAGTGCGAGGGCAATCACCACAGGTCGTGGAGCGCGCTCAGGGACTCGCGCACGACCATATCGGCTGCCTCGGGCGCAAAGGGCGTGGTGCGTACTTCATAGCCTCCCTCGACGTACAGGTGTTTAGGTACAAGGTATCCTGCAGCGCCGTTGCAATGAGTAATCACCAGAGTGTGTCGTGCTGGCGATCCCGCCTTGATGGCGAGTCCGATTTCCGTACAAACCTCGCCTCCCAGCCCGATGATTCCGATGTCGCCCACCTTGGCTGCCGAGATGACGTAAGGAATCGAGTCGAGAACGGCCCCGTTCGAAGCGGCCGGAGCGTTGGCAGCGGCTTTTGCGGGCAGCTTGATTACCCGCGACGACGTCCGAACGACATCCAGAGTCTTCACCTCGGTCGCCTTCCGATACACATGCACGACCTCCTGCCCAAGCAGGTTTCCGAGGAGCACCGGTTCGGGTGTCCACCCGGGTTCCGTGTTAAAGCCGGGCACAATGCGGAACCAGGGATCGATGTTCCCCGAAGCACCGGCGAATGCCAGGGCGATGCCACCGGAGTCGGTCACCTTCTCGATCATCTGTTCGGCTAGCCCTAACACATCCCCGCTGATCGTGAGGTTACCCGGGCCAAGAGAGGTGGCATGAGTTGCATAGTCAAACACCACACCAAGAGGTGATCCGTCCGGCTTGCTTATTTTCAGGACCTGGACTTCTTTGTCAGTCGGTCCGTATGGATTGCGGCCCAGTACAATGGCGCTCTCTCCCTTGGAGTCGATCCGGAGCTCGCGCCGATTCGAGCCGACGGGGGCGGATCCGGTACCGACAGAAACAGATGCCGGCTGAAGCGCCTGGAGGCCCTTCGCCACCAGTTCCGCCAGCTTTCCTCTCAACTGTTCGGTGTACTGGACGTTGTTGGGGTGGGATTTCTGCGGATCGAGTCCCAACCCGGGTCCCGAATGCGTGTGGATCGCTGCGAGCAGCAACTCAGCCGGCTTCAAACCTGTTCGCTCCAGGATCGCCTTTCTAAGCGGCTCTGCAGTGTCGCCGTAGAACCCGATCAGGTCGACCGAGACAAGGGCCAGGCGAGAGCCGTTCAGCTCAAGGACGAGCACCCGGGCGGTGAGATCGTCGTGGACCCCCGCGGACAGGTCCGTTCGGTTGGCGTACCCCGCCAATCGGACAGGTTGGTCGGGAGTAATCACCGCCTTTGCAAACCCTGCTTTCAAAGGTGGCGGATCAGCGCCAAGGCAGGAAAAAACGGAGAGACAGGCGATCCAGACAATGACAACAAGGCGGCGTCGCAGCTGAAACGGGTTAATCATGGGGACTCCTTGGGTGCGCTTTCGCGTTTTGATCATAGGCAGCGGGCAGTACGGAGTCAATCGAGGACTGTCGGCCCGGCCAGCCTGTTCTCTTTTCGGAGCAGTGCGGCGGCAGAAGGAGCCGACGCTGTACCGGAGGACTCCTGGCGACGCCGCTTTCCCCTTTGTGCAACCTCTCGCACCTCCGGCTACTCGATAAGGCGAGATCGTGCACAGGCCAAAGCGGCGTCGCCAGGAATCCTGATAAGACGGCGGATTCCTTCTGCCGCCGCACTCCAAAAAGGACTTGCGCCAAGCTCCGGCTGAACGCAAACTCCGGATATGAAACCCGCACCGGAAAGCCAAGAACATGAAAAGGCGATGGACATGAGCGCTCCGCTATGGCCGCACGCTCCGACCCACATGCTGTCTGACGCGGGAACATACATTGTCACCGGCGCGACCTACAGGAAACTTCAGCGCTTCCGAGGGGTGGACCGTCTGCGACTTCTGCATCGTGAGCTGCTTCAGCTATCGAGTGACTTTCGCTGGCAGCTCGAGGCTTGGGCCGTGTTCTCTAACCATTACCATTTCGTCGGCCACTCGCCACAAGGCGAAGACGGAGCGACCAGTCTTAGGGCAATGCTCGCACTGCTGCATGAAAAAACTGCCAAATGGCTGTTAAGCC
>CAYQYP010000549.1:0-3290 GCA_964421755.1 uncultured Acidobacteriota bacterium | reverse complement strand
GTGCTCGACGTGCTCCGCCAGCCGCTCGAAGACGGCGAAATCACCATCAGCCGCGCTGCCCGAACACTGACATTCCCCGCGAAATTCACCCTGGTCTCCGCGATGAACCCCTGCCCGTGCGGCTACTGGAACAGCGTGCTGAAAGAGTGCACCTGCACCCCGCCCGTGATCCAGCGCTATCTGGCTAAGATTTCGGGTCCGCTGCTCGATCGAATCGACCTGCACATCGATGTGCCGGAGGTGAAGTACAAGGAACTGACAGCCGGACCGCGCGGGGAAGCGTCGAAGGTCATCGCGCAGCGGGTCAGCAAGGCTCGCGACGTGCAGTTGCGGAGGTTCAGAGACACCGCCATCTTCTGCAACGCCCAGATGCGGCCGGCCGAGATAAGCAAACACTGTCTGCTGGACGAGTCGACGCGAAAGATGCTCGAATCAGCCATCCAAAGACTGGGGTTTTCCGCCCGGGCCTACGACCGGATTCTCAAGGTCTCGCGCACCATCGCCGATCTGGCCGATTCTGCCGAGATCCGCGAAGAACACGTGTCCGAGGCCGTTCAATACCGTTCCCTGGACAGAAACTACTGGGAGACGATGTGAACACTCCGAGCGGGGCACAGGCGGGGAGCCTGCGCATGCCGGCCCGGCTGCAGAGATTGCAGGCCTGACAGGCCGAAACATATTAGCCTCAGCAAGATGATTCCTGAAGAGACTGCGGATGTCCAGAAGAGAGCTGTCCGTGGCGCCGGAGTCTATACAGGACCCACGATGGAGTACTGGAAGAAGAAAGCCTGAAATCCTGCGACAGTCTCGAGGTAACCAAGGCTCGCCCTGTTCATGCTCGCCGTATATAATCGCGCGCTCAAGTGGAGATGGCTATGAAAACTTATTTCTCGCGTCGGGATGTTCTGACGGCCGGCTTGGTGCTTCCAACGGCCGGACTTCGCACCACCAACAACCCGCCTCTGGCACCGCAGGGCGGGCAGGCGATGCCCGAATCCGTCAAGCTGACCCTCCGGGAGTTGGGCAAGACCGGTCTGAAGGTCACATCGCTCGCATTTGGCTGCATGACGACTGCTGACCCGTCCGTCATCAAGCACGCGGCGGACATCGGAATCAACCATTTCGACACTGCCCGCGCCTACCAGCAAGGCAACAACGAGCGCATGGTCGGTGTCGCCCTCAAGGATATCCGTCAGAAGGTGATCATCTCGAGCAAGAGCACGGCCAAGACCAAAGAGGCACTCCTTGCCGATCTGGGCACGAGCCTGCGGGAGCTGGGAACCGATTACCTCGACATCTGGTATCTCCACATGAAAAACGAGCCGGAGCAGATGACAGCGGAATTGCTCGAAGCACAGCGGATTGCCAAGCAGAGCGGCAAAATCCGCTTTGCCGGGGTCAGCACGCATTTCAACATGGACAAGATGCTGGCGTACCTGGCGACGCTCGGCCAGACCGATGTCGTGCTCACCACGTACAACTTCGCCATGCGATCGGTCGACGCAGCCGCGAATAAGAACCCTGACGCGCCGAAGACCGATATGACGGAAGCGATCCGGTCGGCCCGGAAGGCCGGCCTGGGAATCGTGGCGATGAAGGTCATGGCCGGCGGCGTGGCCCGCGTGCAGCGCGGAGACCGGGTTTATGGCGCCAATCCTCAGGAGTTGAGCAAGCGGCTGAGCCAGCCGGGCGTTCCCTTGGCCGCGCTCAAATGGGCGCTCAAAAATGAATCGGTCGATACGGCGATCGTATGCATGACCGATCACGACCAGTTGGACGAGAACCTGCGTGCGATGGCGGACCCATTCACGGAAAAGGACGAGAACCTGCTCACTGCCCAACTCGCCAGCATCGGGCCTAACTACTGCCGGATGTGCGGTTCCTGCGGGGGAGTCTGCGACAAGGGCGTCCCGGTCCCCGACGTGCTCCGGTTCCTGACCTATGCGGAAGGCTATGGGCAGTTCGCGCTCGCCCGCGAGCGATTCCTGGAGATGCCTCAGCCGGCCAGAGATGTCCGATGCAGCGACTGCACCTCGTGTTCCTTTACCTGTGCATACGGTGTCGGGGTCCGAGACAGGATGACGCACGCACAGGAAATACTGGCGTAACCGTGGCTGACCTGACTCCGGGGAAGCGCGATTGGGGATTGCCCCACCGTTTGGCGTGCTAACCGATCAGTTTGGCCCTTGCGACAACAACTATGAAAAATCTGAACAGTGCAACGGCTGCCAGTGTCCGAGCGTTCGGCTTGTGCTTCGCGATAGCCTTCACTCTCTCGGCCGTCGTGACCGCTAACCAGGCAGAT
Organism: uncultured Acidobacteriota bacterium; assembly: GCA_964421755.1. Classification (GTDB taxonomy): domain Bacteria; phylum Acidobacteriota; class UBA6911; order RPQK01; family RPQK01; genus CAVUUN01. Next base: position 985 of record CAYQYP010000549.1, on the reverse strand, counting down.
GATGCCAAAGCCGCGACGGAAGCTGTCCGGCAACAGGTCGCAAAGTACACCGCAGCTCTCGATGCGGCGGACATCGATCTCTCCTCGCAGGTTTGGCAAACGTCGCCGGAAGTCTCCTTTATCCACCCGGCGGGTCACGCACACGGCTGGGAAGAAGTGAAAGGCATCTACAAGTTCTTTGGTTCGTTCTTTTCCGAACGGAAGCTAACCGCGCGCGACGTCTCCATACATGTCAACGGCGAAACCGCCTGGGCGGAGTTTCATTGGAACTTCGTCGCGAAACAGAGCAACGACGGCTCGGCGGTTCAGACACAAGGCAGAGAGACGCAAATCTATTACAAGATCGGGGAGCGCTGGCGACTCGTTCATGTGCACTACTCAGGACCTCCAGTGACGCGGTAGCGACAAGCCCGCATTTCTGACGCCGTGCTCGGGCAACCCGCAGTCAGACCACGCACGCAGCGAGGTGTTGAAAATGTTGCCCGACGTGATATTTCCGTCAAGCGGATTGCCGAAATGACCCCAACGGGGTCACGTAGCAAAGCCCAGGGTTGCCCGCGTTGTGTGCGGGAAACCCTGGGTAGGGTGTGCGTACGCATCCAACCCTGAAAGGGTTGCGTACCGCACTACGCAACCCTTTCAGGGTTGCATCCTTCCCGCCGTCAACCCGGGGTTTCCCGCAGACAACGCGGGCAACCCCGGGCTTTGCTACGTAACGCCTTCGGCGTTGAAAACTGTCAATAAGCCGCCGCTCGAACGCGCTTTCCAACCTTATTCAACACCCTCGCAACGAGGGTGTTGAAAATGTTAACTCGTAAAGGCAACACCGTGACTGGTACGCCTCCTTTGCGTCGACCCCTTGACATTCCTCGATGGCATCGCCAAGATCCCCGTCGGAGAGCACTCAATGAACCAGAGTTCAGTCAGCCGGCGCGAATTCTTGCGCCGTTCGACCGCGGGGATGACTGTATCCGCCGGATATCTG
>CAYQYP010000548.1:0-2655 GCA_964421755.1 uncultured Acidobacteriota bacterium | reverse complement strand
CAACGAATGCGAGTCGATCTCGTCAAATATTCCGGCAAGGTAGTCATGAAGCCTTTCGGAAATCTCGGGATGAAGCACCGGGGCTCGGTCCTTGGTACTGAAAACCAGATGAACATACAGTTGTGACAATGACTGTGACATCGTCCTTTCGCTCCTGTGTGCAGGCATCTTACGCCCTTTCAGGGCTGTGCTCTACGACCCGTCTAGAACCTGGGGCTACGCAAAAAACGCTCCGCCCCAGGCTATTATGTCTCGGCCTTTCAGGCCGAAGAATGTAAAAACTCCAGGGCCGGACTCTCCGGAGTCCGGCACCCGGGCTCGGCAGAGCCCGGCCTCTTCCCGTCGGCGCACAGTATGAGAGCTCCTGCGCAGCCAGTCGGGAGCGGGAGGTCGAGCGGAGAAGACAGGACATCGATCGCCACGTCCGTTGGGGCGCCAAGCGCTCCCGCCGGGACTGTTATTTCAGCCCTCGATCCAAAGGCCTGATCGCTCACGGATCCACCCTAACCTGTATGAGATCACATCTGAATGGCACTAAACGTTGTCCTGTCTGGACTGTCGCAGGCTTCGCAGCTGAAAATAGAGAAAACACCGCATCGGAGGATGTCTAATGGGCGGATACCGATATCTGGTCGCGATTCTGACATTGTTGCTGGTCGCAGCGGCAGCCGGACCGGCACCTCGCTTCGACCAGTGGAAGATCATCGGACCGGGGGGCGGTGGCACCATGATCCGCCCCGCCGTCAGCCCTCATGACCCAAACATCGTCGTCGAAGGGTGCGACATGACCGGGATGTATATCACCCTCGACGGAGCCCGGTCCTGGCGCAATTTCAACCTTCGCGATGTGCTGTCGGGAGTGGCGTACGATCCAAAGGACCCGAAGGTCATCTATGTCACCAACAACGCACTCTGGAAGAGCACTGATACGGGTCGGACGTGGGCACTTGTCTTCCCGAATCCGGCCAGGAACACCGTGGAGCACATGCATGGCGACCATGCCAGCCAGAGTTACACGACCGGAGACCCGAGCTACCAGGGCATAGCGCGCATCTTCGCCGTTGCCATCGATCCTCGTGACCCGCAGTCCATCAGCCTGGCAGTCGGCGGGCGCGGTAGTAAGTGGATTCTGGAGTCCAAAGACAGCGGTAAGAGCTGGACTCGTGCCGGCGACCTTGGTCAGAGCGAAGTGTTCTTCCTCAAGGTGGATGCAGTCTCGTCTGAGCTGCTGGTCGGAACCACGGATGGCGTCCGGGCCGTGGCCGCAACGACCCAGCCGGCGGCGTCCGGGCGCAAATTCCTGGCCATGGCAGCGGCAGGTGCGGGCAGGGACCTGGTTGTTTATGGAACGGCCGAGCCGGCTTGGAAGGACAGCCGGCTTACCGGTGCGATCTTCGTATCGGAAGACGGCGGTAAAAACTGGGTAGACCGCAGTGCTGCCGTCAGCTCGTCGCTGAAAACAACCAGTGGGGAGCCTCCCCGTCTTGAGTCGGTTGCCTCCTGCGACTCGCGTCCCGACGTGGCCTATGCCGGGTTTCGTGGATTGAAGCTCGATGACGGGCATCGTTACAACGGAATCGTCAAGACGAGCGACCGGGGGCGGACCTGGACCGTCGTCAAGAAGGAAAGCGACCGTCCGGCCGCCAACAGCCGTGTCACGTGGGTCGAGCACCGGGCCGCCAGCGTCTGGGAGAAGCAGAAGCGGGAGGACTACAGCGTCTGGTTCGATGCGCCGGTCAACCTGGCCGTTGCCCCGGGCGACCCGAATATCTGCTACGCGACTGATCTTTTTCGGACCTACCGGACAACCGACGGCGGAACCAGTTGGGAGACGGTCAACTCGGTCCCGGTGAAGGGTCAGGACTCATGGACCACCCGAGGATTGGACGTGACGACCTGCTACGGCGTCCATTTTGATCCCTTCGACAATTCTCGGGTCTATATCAGCTATACGGACATCGGGCTGTTCAGAAGCGATGATGGGGGAAAGAGCTGGATTGGTTCGACCGAAGGGATTCCGCGCGAATGGCGCAACACGACCTATTGGATCGAGCTCGACCCGAAGGTGAAAGGCGTTATCTGGGGCGCGTTCGGCGCCAACCATGACCTCCCACGGCCGAAGATGTGGCGTAACACGGACCCCGCGCAGTACAAGGGCGGCGTCGCGACATCCAAAGACGGTGGGGTTTCATGGCAGGTCACGGACCGCGGGATCAACGAGTCGGACATCACCCATATCCTGCTTGACCCGACGAGCCCTGTCGGCCGGCGCACGCTTTACGCCTGCGGCTTCGGGGACGGGGTCTTCAAGTCGACCGATAACGGCCAAAGCTGGACGCTCAAGCGCCGGGGGCTCGCCGGTCGCCAGCCGTTTGCCTGGCGCCTGGCCCGAACGGATGATGGCGTCTTGTACCTGGTCGTGGCGCGCCGCAGCGACAACGGCCAAATCGGGAATGACGAGGACGGGGCGCTCTACCGCTCAACGGACGGGGCCGAGCACTGGGAGCGTGTCCCGCTTCCCGAGGGGACGAACGGACCGAATGGTCTGGCGATCGACCCTCGCGACAAGGGCCGGCTTTACCTGGGGGCTTGGGGGAGAGCCACCCCGCAGGGCGATCAGGGAGGAGGCATTTTCATCTCCGACGATGCCGGGAA
>CAYQYP010000547.1:0-2962 GCA_964421755.1 uncultured Acidobacteriota bacterium | reverse complement strand
ACAGTTCGCGACTTCACGTCTCCCGCCTGCCCGGCTCGATTCACCAGTGCTGGATGGCGGCTGAACTGGGGCGGCCAGAATGGAGAACAAAGACTCATGGAACAGGGAGAATGGGCGGTTCAGCGGGTCGAGGAGCTGATTTATGTAGTTCGCGGTCTGAAGGTAATGCTCAGCTCGGATTTGGCTGAGCTCTACGATGTTCAGCCGAAAGCGCTGATCCAGGCGGTGAAGAGGAACATCGACAGATTCCCTCCGGACTTCATGTTTCCCCTTTCTCGTCAGGAGTTTACAAACTTGAAGTCACGAATTGTGACTTCAAGTTGGGGAGGAGCGCGCCGGGCTCTGCCCTACGCCTTCACAGAACAGGGCGTGGCCATGCTATCAAGTGTCCTTCGCAGTGACCGCGCGATCCAGGTCAACATTGCCATCATGCGGGCGTTTGTTCGCCTCCGCGGGGTGCTTTCCGGTCACAAGGAGTTGACCGATAAGCTGGATGAACTGGAGCGGAAGCTCTCCGCACACGATGAAAATATCCGCACTCTGTTTCAAGCCATTCGTCAGCTGATGGCGCCGCCCGCTCCGCCTCGGAAGCCAATCGGCTTCAAAGTCCGCGAAAGATCGGCTCGATACGGGAGGAACTGAGTGTATTCCGAGGACCAGCTTCTACCTATCTCCGCCCTTCAGCACCTGGCCTTCTGCGAGCGCCAGTGCGCGTTGATCCATGTCGAGCAGGTGTGGGCGGAGAACCGGCTGACCGCGGAGGGACGAATCCTGCACGACAAGGTGCATCAAAGCGAAAGCGAGCTTCGGTCCGGCGTTTACGCGGCTCGCGGTCTTCGCATCCGCTCGTTGAATTTAGGCTTGGTGGGGATAGCGGACGTGGTGGAGTTCCATCCCGACGGGAAAGGAGTACCCCTTCCCGGGCGAAAAGGCCTCTGGCTTCCCTATCCGGTCGAGTACAAGCGCGGCCGGCCCAAGCCGGACTTCTGCGACCATGTCCAGCTATGCGCTCAGGCCATCTGCCTCGAGGAAATGCTCGGCATCGCCGTTCCAGCCGGAGCGGTCTTCTACGGACAGCCGCGACGTCGCCAGGATGTCGAGTTCTCCACCCCGCTCAGAGTCGAGGTCTCGCAGCTTGTCGCCCGGCTCCGGGTTCTAATCGAAGGAGCCCGGACCCCGCCCGCCGTCTGGACGCGAAAGTGCTCCAATTGCTCGTTGGTCGAACTGTGTCGGCCGAAAACTGCCGGCGCGGGGAAGTCGGCACGTCGCTATCTCGGCCAGATGCTCGCAGCCGGTGAGGAGGAAGAGCGCGATTGAAACGACTACTGAACACTCTGTACGTCACTCTTCAGGATTCTTATCTCGCACTGGAGGGTGAGACGATGCTGGTACGCGTTGAAGGCGAAACCAGACTCCGCGTCCCACTCCTCACCCTTGGCGCCCTGGTCGGCTTCGGCCGCGTGTCCTGCAGTCCCGCTCTGATGGGAGCTTGTGCCGAGAGAGGAATCGCGATTTCCTTTCTGGATCAGCACGGGAGGTACCTGGCCAGGGTCACAGGCCCGGTCTCCGGCAACGTTGTTCTTCGGCGTGCTCAGTATCGCGACGCCGATGACCCAGAGCGGAGACTGGAAATCGCCCGTTGCATCGTTCTCGGTAAGCTCGCCAACAGTCGCACCCTCCTCTTGCGTGCCGCCCGGGACCACGGCGACAAGGGTGGCGAATTCCCACTTCGTCAGGCCGCCTGTCATTTGGACCGATGTCTGGACGAAGCCCGCGTGGCCGGCGACTTGGATACCCTTCGAGGACTCGAGGGAATGGCCGCAAAAACCTACTTCGAGGTTTTCGACCACGCCATAACCGCCCAGAAGGATGCATTCTACATGCGCGAGCGGACGCGACGTCCCCCGCTCGACAACATGAATTCCCTTCTCTCGTTCCTGTACACGATCCTGGCTCACGATGTCTCCGCGGCCCTTGAAGCAGTTGGACTGGATCCGCAGGTCGGTTTTCTGCATTGCGAGCGACCGGGTCGTCCCGCGCTCGCTCTGGACGTCATGGAGGAGTTCCGGCCCTTTCTTGTCGATCGCCTCGCCCTCTCCCTGGTTAATCTCCGGCAGGTCCAGGCCTCAGGCTTCACAAAGGCCGAGTCGGGCGGGGTCGTGATGGACGACGAGACGCGGAAGACGGTCCTTGTGGCGTACCAGAAACGAAAGCAGGAAGAGCTGTGGCATCCGTTCCTCGAGGAGAGCTTTCACATAGGGCTGTTCGTCCACGCCCAGGCTCAGTTGATGGCCAGGCACATTAGGGGTGACCTGGATGCCTACCCGGCCTTTATCTCTCGGTAGGGGGAGTCGATGTTCGTTCTCGTGAGCTATGACGTGAGCACAGTGGATAAAGAAGGTCGAAGGCGACTGCGCAAGGTCGCCGAGGCCTGCCAGAGTTACGGCCAGCGGGTTCAGAACTCGGTTTTCGAGTGCCTGATCGAACCCGCTCAATGGGTACAATTGCGTCAACGACTGATCGATCAGGCTGACCTTGACCAGGACAGCCTTCGCTTCTATTTCCTCGGCTCGAATTGGCGACGGCGGATCGAACACCTCGGTGCTAAACCGAGCATTGATCCGGAAGGTCCTCTAATTCTCTGATGCTCCGCGAACCTGAAGCGCACGGCAAAAGTCCCATCTGTTCGCAAGGCGTTCGAAATCCCTGTTCAGCCGGTGTCGCCGCCAATCTTTCTCCGCCACACGTGCGCTTGAATCCTGGCCAGGGGAACTGGTTCGCAAAAAACCCACTTTGGATTATGATTTGACGGGGGCTCGCAGCCCCCGCGGTCGCGCCCCGCGCGGGCGCGTGGATTGAAACAAAATCACTACCCGCTTCATCGAATTTGTCCTACGTCGCGCCCCGCGCGGGCGCGTGGATTGAAACACTGAGTCCTCCGGCAGTATTCCGCCAGTAACAG
>CAYQYP010000546.1:0-2516 GCA_964421755.1 uncultured Acidobacteriota bacterium | reverse complement strand
GGGTGCGCGGGGCTCGGATTTCACTAAGCTAAACGCTTTCGAAATCAGGGCCGCCGACCTGTCGCTTCGTTTGAATTCGGCTCGCTTTTCGTTCTTGCTGCTCCTCGCGCTCGCGCTCGCGCTCGTGCTCGTGATCGTAGTCGTAATCGTAGTCGTAATCGTAATCGGCTTTTTGGTCTCTTCGGCTTTTGAGCTCTTCCGCTTTGGTCTCTTCCGCTTTTGGTCTCTTTCCCTTGCGACTCGCTACTCCACCGGGTGCTTTGTACGGCTTTCTGGAGCGCGGACGTCCCGTCCGCACTGGGATCGCGGGCGTCCCGCCCGCTCCCGACTTCTGTCGGACACGGTTGCCGGCATCTCCTCCTCGGCCGAGCCTTACTCCACCCCGGGCGCTTTGTAGAGCGTAATTCGAGTCTGATAAGCGACGTCGATCCCCAGCCCGATGCCCGCACCGATCAGCGCGCTGAGCGCAATCCCGGCCGCAGCGCCGCCCCCAGTATCGTGGAGGCCAGCCGCGACGATGCCCGCCAACCCGCCGCCGACCGCCGCTCCGATCACCGGACCGTTCCACAAGGGCCCAGTGCGTCTTTCAGCGGTGGTGATCTTCGTGATCCCTGATTTCGGAAGCGCACGCGACGCGCCCTCTACCGTCACGAGCAGTTCCTGATCGCCAAGCTCCTGGTAAGCGCCCCGGATTTGGTCACCGGAGGCCAGCGTGATGATCATCTCGGTGCCCTGCTTTTCAGCCAGCACTTTTTCCCACCTGCCCGGCACGACGCCGGCTTGTACGGCGGTGACTGACACAGCCAACAGGAAAACAAGAGCGAATGTCTTACGATACATAGCCTTTCCTCCTCCTCCCTGGATTCAGCATCTGACCGAGAAGGCAATGAGCACTGCGTGCGCCAGCAGGTCTTGGGGACTGCGGACATCCCTTTCTGCAGCGCGAAGCGCCGGGCATCTTGCCCGGTGTTCCGGATCGTCTCTATTCCCCATTCCTCATTCGTCTTTGCTTCTATTCCGCATTTCCCATTCCGCATTCGTCTTACTCCACCCCGGGCGCCTTGTAGAGCGTAATTCGAGTCTGATAGGCCGCGTCGATCCCGAGTCCGATGCCCGCGCCGATCAGCGCACCAAAAAGCGCGACAATCTCGATTCCGTCCGGGTGCTCCACGCCAGCCGCTGCGATCAACGGGATTCCGCCCCCGATTGCAGCACCGATGACAGGACCGTTCCAGAGGGGACCTGTTCGCCTTTCAGCCGTCGTAATCTTCGCGATGCCTGATTTCGGAAGGTCCCGCGAGGCCCCACCCACGGTCACAAGCAACGCTTCGGCGCCAACTTCCTGGTAGGCTCCGCGGATTTCCTCTCCTGACAAAAGCGTGATGATCATCTCCGTGCCCGGCTTTTCGGCGATTACCTTGTCCCACCGGCCCGGGACGACCCCGGCCTGAACGGCGCTGGCGGACATGACCAGCAGCAATACCAGAGCGATTCCTTTGCGACACATATCATTCTCCTTCTGCTTTCGAATGCTGCCATGGAGCAGAGCAGGTCGGATGCCAGCATTCAAACACATTTCTTCTGGAGCGCGGACGTCCCGTCCGCACTGGGATCGCGGGCGTCCCGCCCGCTCCCGACTTCCCTTCGGCCGCAATGGTAGCTTGCGAACCCCGCAGCAAATCTCGTCAGCCAGGCGTCCGACCACAAGGCAGAAGCCCCGCCGGGTCCAGCAGACTCCAAATTCCGGAATACTGGCAGGCAAACAGCTTTTTATCCGGGTAATATTGACATCAGCTATTTTATCCGGGTAAAATGCGTTGTCGAAAAGGAATGCATCATGAACAAACAGACAGAAAGACAACTCATTGCCTTCGAAGGCGGTACGCGGATCGCCTCTGGCGCCCTTGCGGAGGTTATACGAGCCGCCAAAGCGGCGGTCGACCGTAATGTTCCGTCGCCGGTTCTCATCTTCGACATCGAGACGAGTGAGCAGCTCGAGGTGGACTTTCGCGGCTCCCTGGCCGATGTGTTCGGCCGACTTCCGGCCGCGGACGGTCAGGAGACCCAAGCCACGAGCGAGGAAGCGAACCCCAGGTCTCCGGGGCGTCCGAAACTCGGCGTCGTCGCGCGCGAGGTCACTTTGCTTCCCCGCCATTGGGATTGGCTCGCCTCTCAGCCGGGCGGGGCATCCGTCACGATTCGCAAATTGGTCGAGCAGGCACGCCGCTCGAGTGGCGATGCGGATCGGGTGCGTCTGGCCCGGGAAGCCACGTACCGATTCATGTCCGCAATGGCAGGGAACGAGGCGGGCTTCGAGGAGGCAACGCGCGCCCTGTTCTCCGGTAACCACGAGCGATTCGAAGACATGACCCGGTCTTGGCCGCTCGATGTCGGGGAACATGCGAAGCAGTTGGCGGGCGCCTCGTGGGCAACCGCCGCCTCTTCCACTGAGGCCAACTAAAAGAAGGAGCCACGCCGTGCGGAGCTCACGCCGTGGCTCTCTATCGGCGGCTCGA
>CAYQYP010000545.1:0-21886 GCA_964421755.1 uncultured Acidobacteriota bacterium | reverse complement strand
GCTGTAATAAGCCAGGTACGATCCGGACTTGATATTGGACACCCAATCGACATTGTCTTTGTACCACTGGACAGTGGTTCGGATGCCTTCTTCAAACTCCCTCTTGGGCGCCCATCCGAGCTCTTGCTGAATAAGGGAGGCGTCAATTGCGTAGCGCCGGTCGTGACCTGGTCGATCCTGCACGTATTTGATCAAGCTTTCGGGCTTGCCAAGCAGCGAGAGGATCAGGCGGATGATCTCAATGTTCTTCTTCTCCCGATTCCCGCCGATGTTGTAAACCGCACCCGGCCGGCCCTTTTGAAGCACGGTGAGCAAAGCCAGGCAGTGATCCTCAACATGCAGCCAGTCTCTCGTGTAGAGCCCGTCGCCGTAAACCGGGAGCGGCTTATCGTCGAGCGCGTTGAGGATCATGAGCGGGATGAGTTTTTCCGGAAACTGGAACGGCCCGTAGTTGTTGCTGCAGCGGGTGATCATCGCCGGAAAACCGTAAGTCTGGACGTAAGACCGGACCAGCAGGTCGGCTCCCGCTTTACTGGCTGAATAGGGACTGTTGGGAGCCAGCGGTGTCTGCTCCGTGAACTTGCCGGTGGCCCCGAGCGAACCATAGACCTCATCCGTCGAAACTTGGAGGAAGCGGTCTACACCGCTCTTCCGGGCGGCGTCCAGGAGCACCTGAGTCCCCTGGATGTTGGTCCGGATGAACGCCGAAGAGTCGACAATACTGCGATCAACGTGGCTTTCGGCGGCAAAATTCACGACTGCGTCGGGCTTTTGGGTCCGGTCGCCGATTAGTTTCCCCACGAGATCCCTGCTGCAGATGTCGCCTCTAACAAATTGGTAACGTGGGTTCTCGGCCACGTCCCGGAGATTCTCGAGATTTCCGGCGTAACTCAGGATGTCGAGGTTCGTGACCTCGTTTTCCGGGTCGGCGAGCGCCAGCCGGATGAAGTTGGATCCGATGAACCCTGCACCGCCTGTGACCAGTATTTTCATTTGTTCGTTGTGTCGTCTGTAAATGAACCTAGGGCTCTGGTACGACGGGGCTGGCTGTCTGAACTCCTTGCCCGTGCGTCTCGGCCACGAGGATACTGGCTCTCAGCAGGGATTCAATTGTCCCGGCATCCGTCCACCAGCCGTCCAGGATGTCATAAGTCATCTCGCCCCACTGAATGAACTGGTTGTTCACATCGGTGATTTCAAGTTCGCCGCGGCCGGATGGCTTCAGGGTGTGGATGATCTCAAAGACACGAGAGTCGTACATGTAGATCCCGGTTACCGCATACGGAGACGGCGCCACGGTCGGCTTCTCCAGGATCCGGACGACTTTCTTGCCGGAGATCTCCGGAACTCCGAACCGTTGAGGGTCCGGAACCTCCTTCAGGAGGATTTTGGCGCCGCGCCTCTGCGCGCTGAAACTCTCGACATAGGGTCGAATCGACTTCTCGACGACGTTGTCGCCGAGGACGACGCACACCAGGTCATCGTCCACGAAGGACTCGGCCAGCGACAGGGCGGCCGCGATTCCGCCTTCGCCGTCCTGATAGGCATAATGCAGGTGAGTTAAGCCGAACTCCTTCCCGTTTCTGAGAAGTCGCAGGAAATCGCCCGCATTATTTCCACCCGTAACCACCATGATCTCGTTGATACCCGCATGGACCAGCGTCTCAAGCGGATAGTAGATCATCGGCTTGTTGTATACGGGCAACAGGTGCTTGTTGGTTACGTTGGTCAGGGGACGAAGCCGGGTGCCCAATCCTCCGGCCAGAATGATCCCTTTCATGTCGAACTCCTCCCAGCTGGGAATGGGGTATCTTATCCGATCCGTTTCCGGTCGAGCAATGTCGAATAGAAGCGCTCCGTCTCGTCCAGCTTCCGGCTAATCGTAAAGTGCGCCTCGACCCTGCGACGGCCCTCGGAGCCGTAAAGCCGCCGCAGCTCGCTGCTGGACAGGAGGCGCTCGAGCGCCTGGGCCAGCGCGTCAGGGTCATTGGGCTGAACGAGGAGTCCCGTCTGTTCATCGATGACGAGTTCCGGGATGCCTCCGACTCTGGTCGCGACGACTGGCAGGCTGCTGGCCATGGCTGCGAGAATGGCCGAGCTGAGGCCCTCGGAAAGCGAGGGGAGGCAGAAAAGATCGAGTTGCTTCATCAACGCCTCACAGTCGGACCGGAAGCCCGTAAACCTGACTTGTGAGTCGATACCCAGCGCTTTCGTCAAACTGTCCAGCTCACTTCTGAGATCGCCATCCCCGACGAGGACGTACCTGGTTTCGGGGAAGCGGTCCTTGAGGGTCGAGGCGGCTCGAAGCAGCGTCGAATGGCCCTTTTCCCTGCTGAGATGAGCAACCATGCCCACGAGGATTTCGCCGGGTCGCTTCAGCGTTTCTACGGGCGTGAGCTCGTCAATCCAAGCAAGGTCCACGCCCTCGTAGATGACGGTAACGAGCTCCGGGTTTATTCCGGCTGTCAGGAGGGTTCCCCGGATTGTATCCGAAACGGTAATGATCCCATCCTGCAGCAGGTTGTACTTGAATGCGCTCAGGCGGGATCGGAGCGGGAAGTTCACGCGCCGGGACGAGATTCGAACCGGAACACGGTTCAGCCAGGACGCGATGGCGCCAACAATTATGGATTTGGGGGTGTTGAAATGGACGACGTCGAACGGACGGCTGCGCAAAATGCTGGTCATTCGCCAGAGTGCGATCGGGCTGAACTCGCTGCGTTGGCGAAACCCGAAGGTTTCAATCCCGATTGCGGCGGCCCGGTCTTTGAGCGGAGCCGAGGCGGGTGCGGCCAGGCAGACGACATGGCCTGCCTCCTTCATTCCCTTCATGAGGCTGAAGAGTTGTTCCTGCCCGCCTCTCCAGAACCTCTCCGTGTCGACGTAGAGGAGCCTAAGCTTTGCCATCGGGGCGTTCAGCCTGCTGTCCGAGCTGGGTAAGCTCGTGGAGCTTGAGATACTTGAAGAAAGTGGAAACCGACGCCAGAACTGACACGGCAAAGCCGGGAATCCCGTCCAGGAAACCCGCTGTCAGCACATAATTACGCAGAAAGACGAGAGTGGGATCGAACAGCAGACGCCCGACTCCCGCCCGAACACCTCTGTCCCGAAGATCTTCGGCCGCAAGCGACGAAAACCGGTCGAGTTGTTCGATGAACTCGGATACCGAGGAGTAACTGTAGTGAAGAAGATGACCACGCAACTGGCCCGTCGTCCCCTCGACCTTGAATGACTCATGAAGTCGTCCTCCCTGCCACGAGCCCCGTGACTTGCGGAATAACCGCAGCTGCCAGTCCGGGTACCACGTGGTGTGGCGGATCCATCTTCCGAGGAAGAAACTCAGGCGTGGAATCTGGTAGCCGCCGTAAGGAACCGAATCGAGTGCTTTCCATCCGACGATCTCGTCCTTCAGTTCGGGGCTCAGCTCTTCGTCCGCGTCGAGGCTCAGGATCCAGTCATGGTGAGCCAGGTCGCAGGCGAACTGCTTCTGGCTGCGATAGCCGCTCCAGGGTCGCTGGAAGACGCGGTCCGTGTACCGGCGGCAAATCTCAAGGGTGCGGTCTTGGCTGCCCGAATCCACGACGACCACCTCGTCGGCGACACCGAGCAGGCTTGAAAGGGCGCGTTCGATCTTCTCCTCTTCGTTATAACAGATGATGACCGCGGAAATTGCGTTCAAGCCGTTCATTATACGAGCAAGCGGGTCGAGCTGTCCGCAAATGCGGGGGGAACTTGCTGAAGACAATCGGGTCGTCGAGCGGAACAGAACCGCGGTTCTGATGTCTTTCAGCGCGTCACCCCGCTGTGGAAGAGGCGGTCGAGATTCTGAGGTTTGGTTCTGTTCCGCTCGACGACCCGTCCGGGTCCTATTCCTCGGGCACGTCGCTCTGCTGGTAGTAGACGCGGATGGGCGCCACCCGGTAGAAGCGCCGGAGCAATCGCGCCACTTCGGCATCGGAGCGCACCGACCGTGCTTTTTCAAGCCGTCGGAGTTGCAACGCCGGACCAATCTGGCCGAGGGCCTGCGCCAGCGAGCGGTAGAAATCCCAATCCAGGACGGCGAATCGGGTCAGCACCAAAACAACGAGCATCAGAAGATGGCGGACGATGAAGCTCGGTGAATGGACATTGATCCAGTGAAACAGGAGCCGGTTGCGGAAGGAGACTGCGTCGACATGGCGTTGATCGAAATGCGCATCGATGGTTGCGCTCACCTTGTGGTAAGCGATGCTTCTGGGTTCATAGTGGACCGACCAGCCTCGCTTCCATCCTCGGTAGGACAGATCGACGTCTTCCCAGTGAAAAGGTGAAAGCAGCGGGTTAAAGCCACCCAGCTGTCGAAGCTTCTCGGCGCTGTATGTAACAAAGCCGCCAATCGCGTAAGCCGACAGCAACCCGCGTTCTTCGACCCAGGCACCCGGGTGCCCAGTAACGTCGTAGTTGAAATAGACGCTCCAGAAGCCGCGGCGGAACCTTCCGTACCTGCCGCCGGTCATGAACATCCGCCGGTCCCAGGCGAAGACTTTGGCGGTGACTGCAAAAACGCCCGGGTCGTTGAAATGCAGGGCATGAAGGCGAAGATAGTCCGGCTCTATCTTGACGTCATTGTTCAGCAGGGAAATGAGCGGGTAGCGAACCGCCGAAAAACCGGCGTTGCACGCCTCGGCGAACCCTTGGTTGCAGGGCTTGGCAATCAGCTTGACCGAAGGAAACTCGAGGGGCAAGGCGGTGACTGTCTGGTCTGTGCTGCCGTCGTCGGCCACGATCAGTTCGGTAGGTGCACCCGTTTGACTGGTATAGCAGTGGGCGGCGGCCAAGACCGAAGGCAGGCATTCCCGAAGCAGCTTCAGCCCATTCCAGCTGGGAATGACAATGCTGATTCCCGGCCAGGGCGGTTCGCCGGACGGGTCAGCGTGGTCGTTGTCTTCAGGCATGCGGGCAACAAGGGTAACACGGATGAACACGGCGCTGCCTTCGGCCGCAACCAAAGGTCAGCGGGCGCGATGAAGAAGAAAGACAGAATGTCGAATATCGAATGTCGAATGTCGAATGTCGAATGTCGAAGTGAGGAAGAATCATCATTGGATCTTCCGTTTCGCAGTCTTGATGCTGGAGACCGATTAGCTGGTTGTTTTCGTGTTTTCGTCGATGACAGCGTTCCGGGTCTACAGCCTTTTCCTTCTTTCGACATTCGACATTCGACATTCGATATTCAATATTCGATATTCTGTCTCTCGCTAATCACAGCGCAAAATCTTCGCAGAAAAAAGAAATTGCCGACGAACGGCAGTAACGCTTTGATTGCGGTCAGAAAGTTACTGCCGTTCGTCCGTGATTGTCCGTGTCGGTCCATGTTTGACCGTGTCTTCCGTGTTTACGCGCGGCGGCGCAACTTGCCGTAGATGGCCGAGTCGCCGAGGTCCTCCTCGATGCGGAGCAACTGGTTGTACTTGGCGATCCGGTCGGTTCGGCTCGCCGAACCCGTCTTGATCTGCCCGGCGTTGGTCGCGACAGCCAGGTCCGCAATAAAAGCATCTTCGGTTTCGCCCGAACGGTGGGAAATGACGTTCGTGTAACCGTTTGTCTTAGCCAGCTCGATGGCCCGGAGAGTCTCGGTCAGGGAGCCGATCTGATTCAGTTTGATAAGAATCGAATTGCAGACGCCGCTGTCAATGCCCTGTTGCAGGCGTTTCAAATTCGTCACAAAGACGTCGTCGCCAACCAGTTGCACGCGCGAACCGATTTCCTGGGTCAGCAGTTTCCAGCCGTCCCAGTCGTTCTCGGCCAAACCATCCTCGATCGAGTAAATGGGAAACTTTCTCGTCCAGTCCTCGTAGAGCCGGACCATCTCCTCGGCACTTTTGACTGACTTGTCGGATTTCTTGAAGACGTACTTCCCGTCCGAGTACATTTCGCTCGCGGCGACGTCGAGTGCAAGCAGAACGTCCTCGCCCGGCTTGTAGCCGGCCTTCTGGATTGCTTCTAGAATCGTCTCGACCGCCTCTTCGTTCGACTTCAGATTCGGCGCAAATCCGCCTTCGTCACCAACGGAGGTGTTGTATCCCTTGTCCTTCAGGACTTTTTTGAGATTATGGAATGTTTCTACACCCATCCTCAGTGCTTCCTTGAAGCTGTTCGCCCGGACCGGCATGATCATGAATTCCTGGAAGTCGACGTTGTTGTCGGCGTGGGCGCCGCCGTTGACGATGTTCATCATGGGAACAGGCAGCACGCAGGCGTTGACGCCGCCCAGGTACTGATAGAGCGGAAGTCCAAGGCAGTCGGCGGCGGCTCGTGCGCAGGCCATGGAGACCGCCAGGATGGCGTTGGCGCCCAGTGTCTGTTTGGTGTCCGTTCCGTCGAGCTTGATCATTGTTTCGTCAAGCATGATCTGATCGAAGACGGAGAGTCCTTCCACCTCGGGCGCGATCTTGTTCAGGATGTTGTCGACGGCCTTGGTGACGCCCTTGCCGAGGTATCGCTGTTTGTCACCGTCGCGCAGTTCGAGTGCTTCGTGCTCGCCGGTAGAGGCGCCCGATGGCACCGCCGCTCGGCCGAGGCAACCGTCCTCGGTTATCACATCGACCTCAACGGTCGGGTTGCCGCGTGAATCAAGGATCTCTCTTGCGAAAACCTGTTCGATCGTAGACATGTCTTCTCTCCAGTTGATTCTGAATGTAATGAGATAAGTAGTAGCTTTTTGGTGGCTTGGTGGTAGACGCGAAACTTCGATCTTCCGCTACGGCCACCGAATGTTGACACGGAAAATCAAGGCGTGTCAAGATTGCGCCGTGGAACTCCGGATAGAACAGCAGGGCGATATTCACTTCCTCGTTCCCGAAGGCCAGATGCTCGCTGGAGAAGGCGATGTTCGACTAAAGCAAGAGCTTGATCGTCTCCGCGCCCAGGGGACCAAACGGATCGCCATCGACCTGACCGCCGTCCCGTACATCGACAGCTCAGTATTGGGGCAACTCGTGCACGGCTATTCTCTGCTCAAGAAAGAAGGCGGCGGCCTCAAACTCCTGAACCCACCTAAGCGGATCGTTGATTTGCTGACACTCACGCGCCTGTTGTCGATCTTCGAGATCTACAAGAGCCGGCAGGACCTGATCGACAGCTGGACCAGCCGCCAGTAGGGGCTCGCCGGGCGGACCTCCGTCCAAACATTTCGCTGGAAACCGCGCGAGAACTACGCTATCTTTACGATCTTCAAGGGAAGCGGGGAGGGTTTGGTGTGTCCGCAGGGCCTGCGAAAGCAGCCCTTGTCTTACAACTCTACGGCTGAGGCCGTGCTTCGGCTCGTAGTTCTAAAAACCGGCACTCACACTCAGCGGTTTTGGCTAACCCGATTCTTGCGGTTTGCGCGTGCTCGGGACCGTCAGTTCGGATTGATCCCTGCCTATTTGTCGAAAGGAGTCATCCAAAGAGCATGGACACGGAACTTATTCTAATTTTTGGCATTAGTCTCTTGGGTTTGGTTTTTGCGGTTTTTCTTGCCCTAAATGTCCTCAAGCGGGACACCGGATCTGACCAGATGCGTTTGATTTCCGACGCCATCAAGGCGGGTGCGGAAGCCTTTCTGCGTCGCCAAAACACCACGATCGCCCTTCTGGCCGTGATGCTGGCGGCTCTGATCTACATTCTTTACGCATTCGCGCGCACCCCGACCGCGGGAGACCCGGCCGGTCCGGGGACACTGGCCCTCTGGACGACCCTCGCATTTATCTTCGGTGCGGCCTGCTCGGTCGCTTCGGGATACATGGGAATGTGGGTGGCAATTCGTGCAAATATCCGGACGGCCTCCGCAGCGACGCGCAGTCTTAACGGAGCACTGCAGACTGCGATTCGCGGCGGCGCCGTTTCGGGATTCTTCGTTGTTTGCTTGAGCCTGCTTGGCGTGGCCGGCTTATTCGCCCTGGTCCGATTGACAACCCCGACGGCGGTCGAGAAGATTCCCCTCCTGATCGTCGGATACGGTTTCGGCGCGAGCTTCGTGGCCCTGTTCGCTCAGCTCGGTGGTGGAATCTACACCAAGGCGGCTGACGTCGGCGCCGATCTGGTCGGCAAAGTCGAGGCCGGGATCCCCGAAGACGACCCCCGTAATCCTGCGGTTATTGCTGACCTCGTCGGGGACAACGTGGGTGACTGCGCCGGTCGTGGTGCGGACCTGTTCGAATCGACGGCCGCCGAAAACATCGGGGCCATGATTCTTGCCGCTGCTCTCTATATGCGGAACAGCGCGGAAATGAACGCCGCCGGCTTGACGCTGGTCGGTCTTATCCTGTTCCCGCTCGTCGCGCGCGCCTTCGGTATCATCGCCTCGGCGATCGGCGTGATGGCCGTCAGGACAAGTGAATCTGAAGATCCGATGAAGGCCCTGAATCGGGGCTACTACATTACTGCCATCATCGCGATGGGCGGTTTCTACCTGGCTTCCCGGTGGTTGCTCGGTGAATTTTATCTGAACTTCTTCATCTGCGGAATCATCGGGGTTCTCACTTCCGTAGCCTTCGTTTACATCACCCAGTACTACACGGAATACCGGTACCGGCCGGTTAGGTCGATCGCAGAGGCCTCACAGACCGGGCCCGCCACGAACATCATCGCGGGCGTCGCGGTTGGAATGGAATCGACCGGGTTTCCGATCCTGGTGATCGCTGCTGCGATTATCTCCGCCTATTACCTTGGTGCTTCCTCGGGCCTTCGCGAGGGCGGATTGTTCGGCACCGCGGTTGCGACGATGGGTATGCTCGGAACCGCCGCGTATATACTCGCCATGGACACCTTCGGGCCGATCACGGATAACGCGGGCGGCATCGTCGAAATGAGTCAGCAGCCCGAAGAAATACGTGTAAAGACCGACCGTCTGGATGCCGTTGGAAACACGACTAAGGCCCTCACCAAGGGATATGCCGTCGGATCCGCGGCGCTGGCGGCCTTCCTGCTCTTCGGCGCATACATCGACGAAGTCCGCAACTACATGCCCAGCTTTGACGGGAGTATCAACCTGAACAAGCCCGAGGTTTTTGTGGGCGCGATGTTCGGCGCGGTCCTCGTGTTTCTGTTCTCATCGCTGGCCATCAAGGCTGTGGGCGGTGCAGCTTATGCGATTATCAACAACGTTCGTGATCAGTTCCGACGAGACCCGGGCATCATGGCGGGCACATCGAAACCGAATTACGGCGAGTGCGTTGATATCGCCACCAAAGCAGCCCTGAGGAAGATGGTTCTGCCAGGACTCCTGGTCGTCGGCATGACGGTCGGTGTCGGGATGGTCTTCAAGTGGATCTACTACGCGGCCGGCAAGCCGGAGTTCGGCGCAAGCGGAGCCGAGGTCATTGGTGGGTACCTCATGGTAGGGACTATCGCCGGTATCCTGATGGCACTGTTTCTGAACAATGGCGGCGGCGCGTGGGATAATGCCAAGAAGTTCATTGAGACGGGCGCGTATGGCGGGAAGAGAAGCGACCCGCACAAGGCCGCGGTCGTTGGCGACACGGTCGGCGATCCCTTCAAGGATACCGCCGGACCTTCGCTTCACGTCCTGATCAAGCTGCTGGCAACTCTGACGCTGGTCCTGGCGCCGCTGTTCCTGTAAACACGGAAAACACGGACTAAGACGGACTGACACGGACCAACACGGACGGTCAGTCCGTTTTTTCCGTGCTTTCCGTTTTTTCCGTGTTCCCGATCTGATCCACAAAGACCGTCTCCGGCTGAACACTGCCCTGTACAACCCGTCCGATGCCTATCAGGCGGCCGGCGAAGAACAGCCGGCAATCACCGGGCGCGACTGCTCTCCCGGCAACCTGGCGGCCATGTCGTACGCCCTGAGCCTGCTCATGATCAAGATCAAGGCGGGGAAGCTCGGGCAGCAAGTGCTCCAGGGGCACGATTTTGGTCTCAGCCAGGGCTCCGAGCTCTTCGATTTTGACCGCCTGGTCGAGCCGAAATACTCCTGCGCGCGTGCGGATCAGGCTCTCCAGGTAGGCGCCGCATCCGACCGCCTGGCCGAGGTCGTCGGCAAGCCGCCTGATGTAGGTGCCCGAGGAACAATGCACACGTAGCGTCCACAAATCGGGCGCCCTCTCGTCGAGAGCCATGCTGTGGATCTCGATCAACCGGGCGGGAGCCTCCGCGGCAAGTTGTTTTCGCGCCAGCTCATACAATCGTTTCCCGGCAACTTTCACTGCAGAGAAGGGCGGAGGGACTTGCTCAATCGAGCCGGTGAACCTGTTCAGAATGTCCTGCGCCACCGAATCAGTGATTTCGGGGACCGGCTTCTCGTCCAGGACCTTTCCCTCGCGGTCAAACGTATCCGTGCGGCGACCGAAGCGGACCACCGCGAGGTACTCCTTGTCCGCATGAAGCAGAAATCGTGAAAGGCGGGTTGCGTGGCCGACCAGAAGGGGCAGGACCCCCGTGGCAAACGGGTCGAGCGTGCCCGCGTGCCCTACTTTCGTCGCAAGGACCCGCTTGGCTTTTGCAACAATGTCGTGAGAAGTGGGGCCGGCGGGCTTATCGATAACCACGACCCCATGCAGGCTCATAGCACGTCTGGAGGGGTTTCAGCCAGCAGCCTTTCGACCCGGCCGATCACCTGCTTTTTGACATCGTCAAGACTGCCCTCGGCCCAGAGCCCGGCCGCGTTAATGTGACCGCCTCCGCCGAAAGCCTCCGCCGCCCGGCTGACGTTGTAATGGTCCTTGGATCTGAGGCTGACCCGGTATTTGTTCTCGCCCTCCTCTTTGAAGAAGGCCACCACAACGACACCTTCCATCGAAAGCGGGTAGTTAACCACGCCTTCGGTTTCGGCGACCGAACCGCCGGTTTCTCGCAGCATGTCCTGGGTGAGGGCTACCCAGGCGATCTTTCGGGACGGATGGATCTCCAGTGTATCGAGGATCTTGGACAAGAGGAGCAGCTTGGAAGGCGAATGGCTCATGTAAACCGACTGGGCGATCCGGCTCGGGTCGGCGCCGGCGGCGACGAGCTCGCGGGCGATTTCGAAAGTCCTGGCGCTGGTATTCGAGAACTGGAAAGAACCGGTGTCGGTCATGATCGCGACGTACAGATTGGTTGCGATTTCCGGCGTGATCCTGACACCGATCTCCCTCATGATGAGGTACACCATCTCGGCCACTGCGGCTGCCCTGTCATCGACCCAGTTCATGTCTCCGTACGGCTGGGTATTCGGGTGATGATCGATGTTGATGATGAAGTGTCGCTCGAGATCCGGCACCCCGGTCCTGGTCACATCGCTGCACTCCAGGATGATAAGCGCGTCGTACAATCCGGTGAAACGCCCTCCGATTTGGATTACTTCAATACCGGGGAGGAAATCGTAGACCGACGGATGCCGGTCGGCATTGACAACGCGGACTTCCTTGCCGATCTGTCGGAGGCCCAAAGCAAGCGCGATCTCCGAACCAATGGCATCGCCGTCTGGCCGCGCATGGGAAGTGATGGCAAACTTCTGGTGTTGGCGGATGAAATCCGGGATCCCCTTCATGGTCCTCAATCGTGCTCGAAAATCTCTATGTGATAGCTGACGAGGTCACCGCCCAGGATTCGCTCGCTTTCCCGGACAAGACTCTCGGCCAACTCCTCCAGACGCTTGGCGTCCGGCCCGATCGAAACAGCTCCGAGGCGGCCGCGCTGCCAGAGGTCCTGGTGTTCGATCTCGGAAACCGAGAAATTGAACCGGGACCGCAGGCGGTCGGCCGTCTTGCGCAAGACGTTCCGCTTGTCCTTAAGCGAATGACTGTAGGGAAGGTGGATTTCCAGTGAACAGAAGACGATCGGCATACGGCTTATGCAAGTTGCGGCTCAACTCGCTCTTTGACGAAAGCCTCGATCACGTCGCCCACTTTTACGTCATTAAAGTTGGCGATGGAAATACCGCACTCGTAACCCGCCTTGACGGTCGGGACATCTTCCTTGAACCGACGAAGGGAACCGATCCTGCCTTCGTAGACGACCACGTTGTCGCGCAGTAGACGGATTTCGGAATTGCGCGTGATCGTCCCGTCGAGGACGTAGCTGCCCGCCACGGTCCCTGCCTTGGGGACCCTGAAGGTTTGTCGAACCTCTGCCTTGCCTTGGTAGCTTTCCTTGATCGTTGGCTCGAGGAGGCCGAGCATGGCCTGTTTGAGCTCGTTCTGCAGGTCGTAGATGACCGTGTACAGGCGGACGTCCACTTCTTCGTGTTCTGCGGCCGCCTGAGCGTTCTGCTCGGGACGGACGTTGAATCCGATGACGATCGCGTTCGATGCCGAGGCGAGCAACACGTCCGATTCGCTGATGGCTCCGACGCCGCGATGGATGATCCGGACCTTCACCTTATCCGTGCCAAGCTTCTGGAGGGAGTCTTCGAGGACCTCCACGGATCCCTGGGCATCTCCTTTGAGCACGATCGGCAGTTCCTTCACTTCTCCGGCCTGCATCTGGGCGTACAGCTCGTCGAGGCTGACACGGGAGCTCTTGGTCATCTCCTTGTCGCGGATCTTCCCCTGCCGGTACTCACCGATCTGGCGGGCCTTGGTCGTATCGTCGACGACCTGGAAGGAATCACCGGCCATGGGCAGGCTTTGAAGTCCGAGCACCTCGACGGCGCTGCTCGGGCCGGCGACATTGATGCCCGTTCCGCGGTCGTCGAACATCGCCCTGATCTTACCGAAAGCGGCGCCTGCGATAAACGAGTCTCCGACTTTCAGGGAACCGTTCTGGATCAGCACTGTGGCGACCGCCCCGCGTCCTTTGTCCAGTCGCGCTTCGAGAATGACTCCGGTGGCCGGTCGCTTCGGGTTGGCCCTCAGCTCCAGCATGTCTGCCAGAAGCAGGATCATCTCGAGGAGCAGGTCGAGATTCGTTTCTTCTCGGGCCGACACTTCGACGATGACGGTGTCCCCGCCCCAATCCTCGGCCAGCAAGTTGTGGTTGCTCAGTTCACGCCGGACGCGGTCTGGATCGGCTTCGGGCTTGTCGATCTTGTTGATGGCAACCAGGATCGGAACCCCTGCCGCGCGCGCGTGGTTAATCGCTTCAATGGTTTGCGGCATGACGCCGTCGTCGGCCGCCACGACAAGTACGACGATGTCGGTGGCCCGGGCGCCGCGCGCCCGCATCATGGTGAATGCCTCGTGGCCTGGTGTATCCAGGAACACGATTCTGCGATCATTCACGTTAACGTGGTAAGCGCCCATGTGCTGGGTAATGCCGCCGGCTTCACCCGCGGCGACCTTGGTTTTCCGAATGGCATCCAGCAAGGAAGTCTTGCCGTGATCGACGTGGCCCATTACCGTTACCACCGGGGCACGAGATGTCAAATCGGTCTCCTTTTCCACGACTCGATCCTGCTCCATGACCGCTTCCTCGAAGGTGACGAAACGGGGAGTAGCATTGAAAGCGGCCGCTATTTCGATGGCGGTCTTCTGATCGAGCCTGTGATTGATACTCGCCATAATGCCGCGAGTCAGGAGTTCCCTCAGAACGTCCTTGCTCTTGACGTTTAGCTTTTCCGACAGTTCTTTGACGCTGACTGACTCGGACAGGACGATGTCCTGGTGCTCTCGCACAATGGGTGGAGGCGGAGCGACCGTCGGCCGGCGGTCCTTGGCTTTAGGCTGCGGCCGGCGCTGATCAAAACGCCGCGGCGGCTGACCGGCGAACGGACGATGCTGTTGACCGGGTTGCGGAGGTCTCACGAACTGCCTTGCAATGGGTGGAGCCGCAGGCGGTGGCGTGGGGGCGGTCCGCTTTAGAATAATCGGCTTCTCGCGCTCGGGCTCGGCCGGCTTGGCTTCGGCAACAGGAGCCTCTTCCGCACGGGCGGCCACTTTTTCGCCGGGCACCGGTTCCCCGGCTTTCGCCGGCGCTGCAGGGGCCTGTTCGGCAGCTGCCTGGGCGGCTGGCTGCTCCTGCGCTGGTGCAGGTTCGGCGGCAACGGCGGCCTCCGGCTGGACGGCCTGGAGCTCGGGAGCTTCCTTCTCGGCCGCCGCCTCTGCGACTGCTTCGGGTTGAGCGGCCTCGGCTTCGAGAGCGGCTTCGGCGGCCGGGGCTTCAGCCTGTGCCTCGACCTCGGCGACTGTCTCCGCCGGCAGCGGTTCCATTTCCACTTCAGCCGGTATCGGCTCCTGCGGCAAGGCTTCCGCGGCGATCTCTTCGTCGGGACGCCGGTAGACACCCTTGCCCCGTCGCGGCTTCATGGAGGCAGCGAGAGCGCTCTCCGCAGGCTTTTCTTCAGCCTTCTTCGGCAGTACTTTCCGGGGCTTGCCCAGCTCTTTGATCGTCTTCTTGGTTTTGACCCCTTGGAGTCGTTTGTCTTTCGCTTTTTCGGTCTCTTGCTCGACCTCGGCGATAAGCTGAAGTCGTCGACGGATTCGGATGGCGATGTCAGGATCGACAGGTGTATCTGCGGAGGGAACCCAAACTCCAATTTTCTTGAGTTCGGAGATGACCACCGTATATTGAATCTGAAATTCGGTAGCTAAATCGCTGACCTTGATCTGTTCCATTGGGCCTAGTAAAAAACCTTTCGTTTACTTGTCGTCCTGTTCGCTCGTCTGCGACGTTTCGTCCGAAGTTGTCTGTAGACTCGGTTCGACTTCCTCCGCTGGTGCTTGAGTTGGCGGTGCCTCTTCCCCGCTAGGCGGCTCCTGCTGCATCTGGGTCGAAAGTTCCAGGTATTCCTCGGCTTCGGATATCAGCTTCTGTGCCGTTTTCTCTCCGATACCAGGTACCTCGGTCAGTTTTTCAATTGACTGGGCGGCCAGGTGCTGGACAGTCGTGATACCCACCTCGCGCAGGCGCTCCAGGGTCTTCTCGCCCACTCCATCGAGGACGTCAATCGGATCTCCCTGTTCTTCTTCTTGCTCCTGCTGTTCTTCGGCCTCCGGCTGCAACTGCTCCATCTGGGTGATTATTTCCTGTTTCTTCTCTTCCTCGCTCTTGATGTCGATCTGCCAGCCGAGCAGCTTGGATGCAAGTCGAACGTTCTGGCCTTTCTTGCCGATCGCGAGAGAAAGCTGATCCTCGGGCACGATCACTTCCAGAATCCTGTCGACCGGGTCCGC
The DNA here is from genome assembly GCA_964421755.1 of uncultured Acidobacteriota bacterium. Taxonomy (GTDB): domain Bacteria; phylum Acidobacteriota; class UBA6911; order RPQK01; family RPQK01; genus CAVUUN01. The sequence goes on along the minus strand of CAYQYP010000545.1, from coordinate 6,809 downwards.
CACCAGAACCTTGGAGATCTTGGCGGGATTCAGGGCGTTCATCGTGTATTCGACGACGTCATCCGAGTATTCAATGATGTCGATTTTCTCGCCCTTCATTTCCCGGATGACCGCGTTGATTCGCGTCCCCTTCATTCCGACGCAAGCGCCCACGGGATCGACCGCATCGTCTCTACTGGCAACCGCCACCTTGGCTCGCTCGCCGCCTTCCCGGACCGCACCTTTGATCTGCACCGTGCCGTCGTAGACCTCCGGTATCTCCATCTCGAACAGACGGACCAGGAGACTTGGGTCGGTTCTCGACAAGACAATCTGCGGGCCTTTCGACAGCTTATGGACCTTGATGATCACGGCCCTGATCCGGTCTCCCTGCTTATAGGTTTCCACCCGCGACTGTTCGCTCATGGGGAGGATGGCCTCGGTTTTTCCCATGTCGACGATCATGTCCCGGCCTTCGAACCGTCGGATGATCCCGTTGACCAGCTGCCCGACCTGCCCGGAGAACTCGTCGAAGACGATCTCCCGCTCAGCTTCGCGCACTTTTTGAAAGATCACCTGCTTGGCGGTCTGAGCCGCTATACGTCCGAGCTCGACAGTAGGTTTCGGGATCTCGACATATTCTCCAACCTGGAAGGACTCGTCGATTTCGAGGGCTTCCTCGAGGGACATCTCAGTGTCTTCGTTCTCCACTTCCTCGACGATCTTCTTGACCGCAAATACGTCAATGGTGCCGCTATCCGGATCATACCGCGCCTGAAGTTCCTCCTCGGTCCGGAAAAACTTCTTGGCCGCAGCGACCATTGCATCTTCGAGCGCCCGCTGGATGACTTCGGGGTCTATACCCTTTTCCTTGCTGATCTGCTCGATAGTCTGGCTCAGGATATTCGCCATTCTTGATCGATCCTCACCTTACTTGGCCGACTTGACGCCGGCATTCGAACTGTCAAATCGGTAGACGAGATTCGCCTTCCTAATCAAACGGAGAGGGACCTTCATTGTCTTGCCTTCACTCTCGAACTCGACGACTCCCTCCTCAATCCCCCGCAGGTAACCGACGAAATTCTTACGACCTTCGATCTTCTCGAGGGTCGTCAGCCGAACTTCTTTGCCGGAAAACCGTTTGTAGTCCTCCTGCTTAAACAATGGCCTCTCAATGCCGGGGGACGATACCTCCAGGGTGTACCTGTGCGGTATCAGGTCCTCGACATCGAGTACCACGCCCACATGGCGGCTGACCCGTTGACAGTCGTCCACGGAAACGCCGCCCGGTCTGTCGATGTAAATCCTTAAAACCGATGAATCGCGCCTCGGCTGGTATTCCACGTGAACCAGCTCATATCCTAGTGAACCGACTGCATCGGTGATCAGCCGCTCTGCCCGAGCCGCGATGTCCATACCTTGACCCCTAAAATAAAAAAGTGGGCTAAAGCCCACTCCTCGAGTAGAGCGAAATCGCTGGATAGTATAAACGAAAGGCCGGTTTTAGTTCAACAGCCGGACGGGGCCGAATTCGGTCAGGTCCTTCTCCAAAACCTCCCGGGGCCCGGAAAGAACGATCAGCGGCTTCTTGTCGCTAAAGTGTTCTTTAACGGTCGTCTGGAAGCTTTCGGGCGTGATTCGGCTGACCCTGACTCCGAAATTCGAGATGTAGTTGACGCCAAGTCCATAAAGGTGGGTTTCGAGGACGTAGCGCAGGCGGCTCGAAGGGACCATGAGCCCGTTCTTGAACTCCTGCACGACAACTCGCTTGGCTTCCTCAAACTGCTCGCGCGAGATCTGCCCACGCTCGATGTCGGCGATCAGCTGCTGGTATCTTCGGACGTATGCCGGTATCTGATCCGCCGGAGCCTGGATGCTCAATTGAAAGAAACCGGTCATTTTCCGCGTCTCCAGGGAGGCTGACGCGCGAACCTGCTGCGATGAGGCGACCTGCGACGCCCATCCCGGGAGGCTCAAGGTCAAGTACTCCCGCAGGACTTCGAGCGCGGTCTGCGCCCGGTCCCCGCGGGGAGTGCTCAGCGTCCCGCACCGCAGCACCGCCTCCTGTCCGGATTTGTTGATCAGAACCACCTGTGTCGCCGCCGGGGCACTTGCCTGTCTGAACGCAAAAGGAGCGCCTGCGCCCTTGACCCAGCCGCCCCACCGGCGCGTCAGACCGCTCATGGCCGCGGCGGCCTGGCCGGTGTGGTAGAAGGCCAGGTAAGCCTGGTTGGGGATGAAGATCTTCTTGTACTGATAACGCACGTCCGCAAGGGTGACGTTTTTCAATGTAGCCGGCGTTCCCTTGACCAGGTGTGAATACGGATTGGCTCGAAAGAGCTCGGCCAGAAAATGTTCCTGGGTCAGGAAAGAGGCGTCTTTGCGCTTGGTCTCCAGCTGCGCAATGGCGTCATTTCGGACTTGCGTCAGGGCTTCCTCGCTGAATTCGGGTTGAACCACCATCTGGCCGAAAATATTCAGGACGTCGGCCAACCGACCGGCCGGGGCGCTTCCTTCAAAGAAGATGGCATCCGGTTCCACTTTAACGGTCAGCTGGCCACCGCTGGCCTTGAGAGCCTCGAGCAGCGATTGGCCGGACTTGTCTTTGCCTGATTCCACGAGCATCCGGGCGGTGAGGTACGCTACACCCCACTTGTCGACGGGATCGAACGCGCCTCCATTGATTATCATCAGCGTGAAATCCAGGCGCTCCGAGTCGCTCGGAAAGAGGTAGACCTCCAAACCGTTGAGAAGGGACTGCCTCTCAAAGGAGGGAAGACTAATCTGGTACTCTATATTTGCGCTCGGTGAAGCCGCCCAGCAAAGAGTCGCAGGTATAATCAACAGGACCAGCAACGCAATACACAATTTTCGAGTCATTCGGAGAACGCCATTTTATAGAAACTGGCTTTCTGGGGCAACTTACCTTGGCGGGAATAAGGAAGCAAACGTCGACTGCTCTCGCGCATGATGTCCGACGCACCCTGTTGGACAATGGCCTGACCGTGATCACCCGTGAGGATCACTCCGTGCCGATCGTGACTACCATGATCTGGTACCGGGTCGGGTCGCGCTACGAGACCCCCGGGATCACTGGCATCTCCCACTTCCTGGAACACATGATGTTCAAAGGAACCGAGCGTTACGGCAAAGGGGAGATCGATTACCTCACGACCATCAACGGCGGATCCAACAATGCCTTCACCTCGCGCGACTACACGGCTTATTACTTCAGCTTTGCATCCGACAGGTGGGAGACGGCGCTTGAGATCGAGTCGGACCGGATGTGCGGCAACGTGTTTGATCCGGAGGAATTCGAGCTCGAGCGGAACGTCATCCTCGAGGAACTGCGGATGGAGCTGGATAGCCCTTGGGGAGCACTTCGGCAGGCGGTAGAAAGCCGCGCTTTCGAAGTCCATCCCTACCGTCACCCGGTTATCGGGCAGCGCGCAGACGTCGAGAAGCTCACGCTTAATCGTATGGTGGATTTCTACCGGTTGTACTATTCCCCGGCGAACGCCATCCTGTGCGTCTGCGGCGACTTTGACGGCGACCGGGCGCTCCGCTTGGTCGAGCAGAAGTTCGGCAACATACCGAATCATGAAATCCCGCGCCTGACAATCTCGAGCGAACCCGAGCGTCGCGAGCAAGTGCGGCTGCAGCTTCAGCGCCCAACTAACCTGGAGCGCCTGATGATTGCCTTTCCGGCGCCACCGGTTGTAGATCCCGACCACTTTGCCGTAGAAATGCTCGACAAGATACTGTCAGACGGCAAACTGGCCCGGCTGTACCGCCGCCTGGTCGAGGAAACCCGGGTCGCCTCCCTGGTTGCCACTGAATTCGACGAAACGGTTGATCCTTACGTTTTCCTGGTGCGCGCCGAACTGCAGCCCGGGTCGGCGGCATCCGATGCCGAGGCGGTACTGTTCGAAGAATTGCTTCACCTTGCGGAAAGCGGGCCGTCCGAAGAGGAGGTCCTGAGGGCCAGGAACCAGTGTTTGACTCAGCTGATCGGTGATTTCGAGACGACCATTGATCAGTCCGTACAACTGGGTCTGATGGAAACAGTAGCGCAGTTCGAATACTGGAACGACTACCCCGCCAGAATTGCCTCGGTGACGCCTTCGGATGTTCGCGACGTGGTGCGGAAGTACTTTCGACCCGAGCGGGCCACCGTCGGGATACTCGAACCCGATCCAGCAGCTGAGCCGACAAATGCGGCGGACACCGACAGTGCGCTCGACGGAGAAGAATGAGCAGCCAACCTCGCCTGGACTTCCACCGTAGCGTCTTCGACAACGGCCTGACCTTGATCGTCGCCGAGAACCGGCGCCTGCCTCTGGTCGGAATCCAGGTGTTCGTACTGGCCGGAGTTGATCAGAACCCGCCCGGGCAGAGTGGTTTGGCGTCATTGACCGCGCGGCTCCTGGATGAGGGCACCCAGAAGTACGACCACGATCAGATCTCTCGAATCGTCGAAAATGCGGGGACCTCTCTCAGCCTTTTCAGCCAACGGGAAGTCAGTGGGATCTCCGTGCAGCTTCGGTCGGAGGAACTGAATACCATCCTGGAGCTGCTCCAGCAGATGCTCCGTCACCCGACGTTCCCGGAGGACCGGTTCGTCCTCGAACGCGAAGTGGTTCGGAATCATGTGCGAGCGCTTGCGGACGATCCCCAGACGGTTGCCAGTCAATTGCTGAATCGGCTCGTTTACGCCGGGACTCCCTTGGAAAAGACGGTGCTGGGGATCCCGGAAGAACTGGCCGGGCTCACGGTTGAGGACGTGCGTCGATTCCACGCGCGCAAGTTCGCGCCCGGTTCGGTCTGGATCAGTGTGGCAGGCGACGTCGACCGAAACCAGATCAGGGAAGAAATCGGGCGACGCTTCGCCGATTGGGAGGCTCCGCAGTTCTCGCGGGAGGTGGTTTCCTGCTTCCGTCGACAGGATCGGCCGCTTCGGTTGACGAAGCATATGGATAAGGAGCAGGTTCATCTCCTGATCGGTCACCTCGGCGTTGAACGCCGGTGCAGTGACTATCTGGCCTTACAGGTCCTCGACGTCATCCTGGGCAGCGGACCAGGCTTTACCAGCAGGATTCCCCGCCGGCTCCGGGACGAGCAGGGCCTGGCATATACGACCTATAGCGACATCGCCAGCTCCAGCGGAATCTATCCGGGGAGGTTTCAGGCTTACATAAGCACTTCGGCTGCTAACCGGGAGCGCGCGCTGGAAGGACTGCTCGGCGAAATCCGAGAAGTCGTGGATAAAGGCGTCGAAGAAGAAGAGCTCGAGACAGCCAAGCGCTTCCTGACCGGCAGCTTCGTTTTCGAGATTCAGTCAAATTACCTGGTCTCGAGGTTCATGTTTGCCACCGAATTGTTCCAGTTGGGTTCTAACTACCTGGAGCGTTATCCCGAGCTGATCGCGTCCATCAGCCGGGAGGAAGTAAACCGCGTTGCCCGGGCTCATCTGGATACAGTAAACTACAGCACCGTCGTTGTCGGTCCAGTAAGCGAAGGCAAAGAGTTCGGCAGGGACGCGACCGGCAAAGATCCAGGGCGTTGAAAGTGAAGCGGAAAGCCCAGTTAACGATCTTGATCCTGGCGATCGGCCTGCTGTCATTCAGCTGTACCCGACGCCCGCCTCCTCAAGCCTCTCCGGTGCCTGCTCCGGCACCGCCCAGTGCTCCGGCGCCATCCTCGGGACCGGCCGCAGCCTCGCCCCAACTCGACCTGAGCGCCGACCCGGCCCGTATCAAGCCGGGCGAATCCACGACCTTGATCTGGGAAAGCCGTAATGCCGATCAGGTGGTCGTCGATCATCAGATCGGCCCGGTCGAAATGGCTGGGCGGATACGGATATTCCCGGACGAGACAACCACTTATGAGGTCACAGCAGTCGGGCCGGGTGGCGACACACGCAAAACTGTCACCGTTGAGGTTGTCGCCGAACCTGGCCGCATTGTCGAGGAAGAACTGGCCGCACGACCGCTGGAAGAGCGCTTCAGTTACTTCGTAAAGCCCGTTTTCTTCGAATACGATTCGTCTACCCTGAGCGAACAGGCGAAGCTGACCCTGGATGAGAACATCCGCTGGCTCATGCGCCCGGAGAACGCCGGCGTGCGCATTGTCCTCCAGGGACACACCGATGAACGGGGTACCGACGAGTACAACTTGGCTTTGGGCGACAAACGCGCACAGGTGGTCAAACGGTACATGAGCCAGCAGGGGCTGACGCCTGATCGTGTCTCAACGGTATCGCTTGGAGAGGAGAGCCCGTTCGACCACAGTGAGACCGAAGAGGCGTACGCTCTGAATCGTCGCGTCCAGTTCGTTCTTGACCCCGGGCCGCCTCAACCTTGAAGGACCAAAAGTCATGTTCGAGGATTTCAAGGAGCCGCAGAAAAGCCGTTCGATGCTCTGGAAAGTGATACCGCTGGCGGTTCTGGTATTTGCCGGCATCGTCGCGGTGGCGGTTTTCTTCAGCTACAAGACGGAATCCAAACCAGCCGACCTGACCGGTGTCATCCGCGAAGGCCATCCCGATTTCGAGTGGTACAGCAAGTATCTAAAGCTCGACGCCGAGAACCAGAGAATCAAACTCGGGCAAAACTACCTGGGCGAGAGGGTCGTCATGTTTTCCGGGCTGATCGAGAACGGAGGCGAGAAGACGCTGGACGTGGTCGAGGTCAAGCTCGTGCTCTTCAATTACGAGAAGCCGGTTTGGGAGACGGTCCGAACGCCGATTCGGCCGGACGGGCGAATGGAGCCAATCCCGCCCCTCGGAAAACGTTCCTTTTCCCTCTATGTCGAAACGCTGCCCGCAGCCT
>CAYQYP010000544.1:0-3354 GCA_964421755.1 uncultured Acidobacteriota bacterium | reverse complement strand
CTCCTGAACTTTACTGCTTGGGAGCGACCGGCTTGGGTCCGCTCGGCTTCGGGCTGCCCTTCTGCAGGCTGCCTTGCGGAGGCGGGGCCGGCAGGGGAGCTTTGGCTTTCAGGCTTACCGTTCCCGCCGACGTTTTGAGTGTCGCGGTCACTTCGGTCGGGGCCTGGGCTGAAGTCAGACCAAAGAAATAAGACGTTTCCCCGTTCCCCGCTGCAGACCCGGAGCACGGGTGAGACTGAAACTTGAAGGTGATCGTCCCCATCGATTGGTCGGCGCTGATCGGACCCGCACTGCCCAACCCGCCTTGAGTAACCACATAAACCTGATCCAATGAGCCGTCGCCGTCGTAGTCAACCGATTTCACGGGGCCGAACTTAATCGTGAACTCCGTGACACATGCCTTGGGCGATGTGCCGACAAGATTAGTTAAATTGATCCTGTACTCGTAGGGGTACAAGCCGGCTGCGGCCGTACCCGCCTCGCCGACCGGAAACAGCCGGGATTGCAGACGCCCCTTCCCGGTGGTGCCGGCCAGGGTGATGTCGACTCCCGAGTCCTGCACCGTGATCTTGCAGTCGGTGTCGAACTTGCAGTTAATTGCCGGAGCGGACACGTTGACGATCTTCAGCGGAGCGCCAAACGCCACTCCAATGGTGAGTACGAGAACAATACCGATTGCTGTTCGTTTCATGAATCGTTCCTCGAGGATGTTGTCTTTGCATTGAGACGCCCCCTGCGCTCAACGCCTTTTAGTAATCAACCTTTCGTAGACCAAGGCCCAGCTTCTGGCTAACGACATCATAAGCCGTGTCGGTATCCGGAGCCATCGAAATGGTCGTCGTGTATGCCGATCGGACAAAACAACGGTAAGGCCATGGCCGGTTGCCCCCGTGCAGCCGGACCCACACTTTGTCAGAACCAGCACCCAGTCTTCTGATTGTCACGGGACGCTCGAGATAATCCTGCTCCCGATGATAGATCCCGTCCAGCCTGGCCAACCGAAAGGAGCGAGTCAGCCCCAGATGGCGCATGAATGGCTTCCACTCAATGACGTCGGCACCGATCTTCCACCGATCGCCATAGACGTCGAGCACGTGGGTGGCCCGGTCCTTGCCGTTCGCCAGTAGCGTCAGGTGAAGGGGAAACATCCGGGATTTTTCCTGAGGACCGCACTTCACCCGGCCTACCACTTCCCATTCGGTCAGGGTGTGATAGTCGCGAAACTGCAAAATGAGAAGGCTGCCCAGGCCGAATACGGCGAAACTCGCCAAGCTGAGCAGACTGAAACCCGCCTGCCTGATCCGATGCCACCCGCCCCGGCGGCCTCCCGCACGGCTCCTGAGCAGGGCGATGACAGCGAGAATGAAGGCGATCAGGGCAACCAGGGTCACAGCGACAACCGGCCACCAGTCTTCGATATAGAACGGCTTCGCGGGCATAAACCAGCAGATGATACAGCCTCCCGACCCGGGCCACAACAACAGACCTGACTGACGCGCTTCGCGGAATGTCACCCGTTTTCCTATCTGCATCCGAATCGTCGCAAAACGCATCCGGCCCCCCTGACAACCGGGCCGATTCTGCTGTATAAGAAGAAAACCTCACAAAGGAGCGACGATGCCCGCAGCCAGATTCGTAGCGGCAATTGACCAGGGGACCACCAGTACGCGGTGCATGCTGTTTGACCGGAAAGGCCGGGTTGCCGGGGTTGCACAGAAGGAACACCGGCAGATCTATCCTGAGCCCGGCTGGGTCGAGCACGACCCTGTGGAAATTTGGCAGCGAACCTGCGAGGTAGTCGAGCAGGTTCTTCAAGAAGCCGAGGTGCGCCCCGGTGAAATTGCCGGGATCGGAATTACCAACCAGCGCGAGACGACGCTGCTCTGGGACAAGGAGACCGGGAAACCTTTCTACAACGCAATCGTTTGGCAGGACACTCGCACAAAAGAACTCTGCGACTCTCTAGCGCGGGAGGGAGGAATCGACCGGTTCCGAACGAAGACCGGACTTCCCCTTGCCACGTACTTCTCGGGGCCCAAGCTGCGCTGGATTCTGGATCACGTACCGGAAGCACGTCAGGCAGCGGTCAAGGGAAACGCTCTCTTCGGGAACATCGATACCTGGCTGATCTGGTGGCTGACAGGCGGCCCGTCGGGCGGGCGCCACATAACCGACGTAACCAACGCCAGCCGCACCCTGTTGATGAATCTCGAAGCTCTCGAATGGGACGAGGAGTGCCTCTCGGCGATGCGGATCCCTCCATCCGTACTGCCGCGCATCGTCTCCTCCTCTGACCCGGCAACCTGGGGAGACACCCAGTCCGCCGGACCCTTTCACCATGCAATCCCGGTTTGCGGCGACCTCGGCGACCAGCAGGCGGCCTTAGTGGGACAGGTCTGTTTCGACCCGGGAGAAGCCAAGAATACCTATGGAACGGGTTGCTTCCTCCTGATGAACACAGGAATCACGCCGGTCCATTCCAGGAGCGGCTTGCTGACGACCGTTGGGTACAGGTTCGCGGACCAGGCAGCTGTCTATGCTCTCGAGGGATCAATCGCGATCACCGGCGCGCTCGTTCAGTGGTTCAGAGACAATCTTGGGCTGATCAGCCAATCGAGCGAGATTGAAGACCTTGCCCGGACCGTCGAGGACAACGGGGGAACCTACTTCGTCCCGGCTTTTTCCGGGCTTTTCGCCCCTTACTGGCGCTCGGATGCCCGCGGCGTTCTCGTCGGATTGACCAGATACGTCAACAAGGGGCACATTGCCCGAGCAGCCCTCGAAGCTACGGCATACCAGGTCCGGGAAGTCATCGAGGCGATCGGAAAGGACGGGGTCAGCCTGAGCGGGCTCAAGGTGGACGGAGGCATGGTCCACAACGAATTGCTGATGCAGTTTCAGAGCGATATCCTGAACGTACCGGTCGTTCGACCCTCTGTCGCTGAAACCACCTCGCTGGGAGTCGCTTACGCCGCCGGGCTGGCAGTCGGCTTCTGGACCGGGCTAGACGACCTGCGCCGCAACTGGGAAGTCGACCGGACCTGGTACCCGCAACTCGAAGCCGATACACGCGAACGGCTTTACAAGGGTTGGCTGAAGGCGGTCACACGGTCTTTCGACTGGGTGGAGTGACAGGGGGCAGTGGTGTTTTTCAGAGCTGCGCACCCAGCGAGGGTGTTGCATAATGGTCTTAAGGCCTGAAGGGCCGGCACATATTAGCCCAGGGCGGAGCGTTTTGTGCGTAGCCCTGGGTTACGTGAATCCAGAGAGGGCGCCAGCCCTGAAAGGGCGTAACAAGCTGCACGATAGAGAGTTGTGCCGCCCTTTCAGGGCTGGATATCAGCTTCGAACCGG
>CAYQYP010000543.1:0-17515 GCA_964421755.1 uncultured Acidobacteriota bacterium | reverse complement strand
CGGTCAGAAAACGCATGGCGGAAGCGGTCAATTCCATCCGGCTCATCGATACCCACGAGCACTTCTGGCCCGAGGCGGAACGGAACGCCAAGCAGATGGACCTTTTCCAGTTGCTCCATTATGTGAGCTCCGACATGTGGGCAGACGGACTGGACCGGGCCGAGTCGGAAAAAGCGTTCTCGGATCCGTCCGTCCCGCTGGACAAGAAGTGGGAGGTGTTCAACCGGCGCTGGCCGCATACGCGCAACACGGCGTACAGCAAGGCTCTCTTGAGAGCTGCCAAGGATCTCTATGGAGTTGAAGATATCTCCGAGCAGTCGTACCGACAGCTCTCGGAGAAGATCCAGGCGGCCAATCGTCCAGGCTGGTACGCGGAGGTCCTGCGCAAGCGGGCCGGAATCGATCTGTCCATCTGCGATATCGGGCAGGCGGGCGCCAAGCTGGACCCGGCGATGTTCCGGGCCGTTATCCGCCTCGATGAATTCACGCTTCTGGCTGATACCGTCCCGGTGGTGGAGAAGAGGGACAAAGTAACAATCACTTCCCTTGCTGACTGGGAAGCCGCGCTTGACCAGGCCTTCATCCGCGCCAAGGAAGCAGGCTTTGTGGCAATAAAATCCGGGCTCGCCTATAACCGGACCCTCGATTTCAAAGACGTCAGCCGGGCCGATGCCGAGGCCTGCTTCAAGAACCTGGTCGCCAGGCGAGGAACGATCTCGCGTGGCGACTGGCGCCGGGAATCCATCCCTCTTCAGGACTACATGTTCGGCAGGATCGCCGCCAACTGTGCGAAGTATCGGCTGCCGTTCCAGATCCATACCGGACTGTTCTACGACACCTGGAGGGACGTCACGCAGTCGAATCCCTCGCTCCTCACCCCCCTGATCATCCGTCACCCGAACACCCGTTTCGTGTTGATGCACGGCGGCTATCCTTACGGGACAGAGTTACTGGCAATGGCTAAGAACCTGCCGAACGTACTGCTGGACATGTGCTGGGTCTACGTCATCTCGCCCTCGTTTGCCTATCGATTCATCAGCGAAGCGGTGGAGACGGTCCCGGCCGACAAGATTCTCGGCTTCGGCGGCGATTACCAGATTCCCGAAGGGGCGTACGGCCACGCGGTGCTGTGCCGAGAAACGGTGGGAAAGGTGCTGGCAGACAAGGTCCTGGAGGGCTACTGGAGCGAGGAGGAGGCCGTCGCCTACGCACGGATGATCCTTCGCGAAAACGCCATCCAGGTCTTTGCACTGCCGCTGTCTTGAGGCTCCACGGGCGCGGTCACGAACCACGGCAAGAGCCGCCCCGGGCAATTAGCTGTGCCAGAGCCGCATATGGTCCGCATGAGTGCGCAGGTAGGCGCTGGACTTTAGCGAGAGTAAGCGGACCACCTGACTCACTCCACTGCTTCGCATTTGAATGTATCGACTTAGCGAATGATTGGTGGGCCGCTTACTCGCGCTCGCTTCTGTCGCTTTCGTGCGCGGCTCCATTCGATCTCGCCCTCCGCCGCGAACTCGCCGGTCTATCCGTCTATAAAAACATCGACCTGCGTGCGCGGCTCCGCAAGGCTTTGTCGCCACCTTGAGCAATGCCGTCAGCGGTTCCCGCTGTCGGCGCGCGGGGGGACCGGGCCGCCAAAGCTGCTCCCGAAAAAACGTCATAGCCAAGGTTGATACTAGGGATCGCTTTAAGCAGTGCTTCACCAGTTGTCGAGGGCCCTGCTCTGGTGGGGGACGAGTTTGAGCGATCAAATGCGAATCCTGGTTGTCGACGACAATCGGGACGATAGCTCATTAATCACTCTTGTGCTGACCAGGGACCTTCCGAAGGTCCAGGTGGTCTGCGCCGGCGACCGCGATACCTTCCAGGACCTGCTCGAATCCGCCGCCTTCCATATCGCAATAACGGAAAGCCGCGTTTGCTGGGCAAGCGGGTTCGAAGTGCTGAGGTCCATCCGCCTGGTGACTCCCCATTGCCCGGTGTTAATGTTCACCGCCCACGGCGATGAGGAGCTGGCGAGCGAAGCCTTCAAGAAGGGGTTTACCGACTACCTTCCGAAATCTGCTCGCGGTTACGTGCAGCTGCCCAAGCGTCTGCGCCGAAGCATGGAACGCAGCGAAGACTTGGTCTCCTGCACGGGCTTGCTTGCCCGGCATCACCTGCTTTTCGAGATGCTGGACCAGGCTGCGTTTTTTGCCACGGCCGATGGGGTCTTGATGGCAGCCAACCCGGCTTTCATCCACCTCCTGCGCGGTTTCAAATTCTTGGATGCGAGCGCATTGAAGGGACGCCCACTGACTGAGCTGCTGCCGTCCTCCAAGCTCCCGCAGTTTCTGCAGGGCCTTGCGCCAGGCCACCCAGCCAGCCTGACCCTGGAGCTCAACCGCGCCCGGTTTGGTTCGTCTGTCCGATTGGACGCGTGTCTCCTGGACCAGGGTTTTCGCCTGCCCGCCGTACTCGTTGGAACGCTGGGGCTTAGAGAGCCGGCACGCGTTGGAGACCAGTACGTTCAAGTTGATGGGGTCGCAACGGCTCAGCCGGATCATCGGTCGGAGCTCGACCACGTGGTTTCCCACGACCTACAGGGGCCGGTCCGTGAAGTGACCCGTTACGCCCGGCTGCTTGGGGAAAGGCTCGGGGACGCTGACGCGGAGGCCCGGCGCTTTTTGGATCACGTCACTGCGGGAGCGGACCGTATGCGTGCAATGCTCGACCTCTACACCGATTGTCTGAAGGCAAGTGGTCGGGCTGAGCAGTTCCAGAGAGTAGAGCTCGAAAGGGTGCTCGAGACCGTCCTTACTAATCTGCGGGACTTGATCGAGGAGACGAAGGCGAAGGTTGTCCACCCCGCCTTGCCGGCTGTCTGGGGAAACTTCCATGACATAGTCCGGCTCTTCCAGAACCTGGTTGAGAACGGCCTGAAGTTTCGGAAGGCGGAACCACCCCTTCTCGAAATCAACGCCCTTCGCGGGGCTGCCGACTGGTTTATCTCGGTCAAGGACAACGGCATTGGGATAGACGAGCGTGACTTCCCGCGGATTTTCAGAATGTTCCAGCGGCTCCACACGACCGAAGAGTGCCCGGGGTTCGGCATGGGGCTGCCGATCTGCAAGCGGATCGTCGAAGCGCACGGCGGGAAAATCTGGGTCGAGTCTTGCCCGGGGTTTGGTTCTACATTCCACTTTAATTTGCCGCCAGTGTCCGAAAGCCATATGACGGAGCAGAAGGATGAAAGAAACGGCTCAACAATCGCGCCCGGCATCTGAGACTGCCAGGGACCCGTCTCTTCGAGTACTCCTCGTTGAGGACAACTCGAGCGACGCCGAATACGTGCGGGACATCCTCCGCCGTTCCCGCATCCCGTTCTCTCTTGTTCGGTGCGATCGGCTTTCGGCGGCACTGGCTTATGTCGCCGGGAACGCGGTGGATGTTGTTCTGCTCGATTTCTGTTTGCCTGACAGCGAAGGTGTCTCCACTTTCGAGCAGTTGCAGGCGGTGGCGCCGTCTCTGCCGGTTATCGTATTGACGAGCACGAAGGACGACCGTATCGCGATTTCGGCGGTGCGAAAGGGTGCTCAAGATTACCTGGTCAAGTGGGATCTCGATCAGGAGCTCCTTGAAAGGACCATCAGGTACGCGATCGAGCGAAAGGCCGCCGAAGAAAAACTGCGCGAGAGCGAAGAAAGATATGCCTTGGCCGTAGAGGGAGCTCACGACGGCCTCTGGGACTGGAACCTCCGGACGGCCACCATCCACTTCTCTGCCCGCTGCGAATCAATGCTCGGGCGCCCGTGTTTGCAGGTCACTCGCACGGCGGCCGAATGGTTCGGGTCGATACACCCGGAGGACAGCTCCCTGGTGCAGCGGGCGATCGACGCACATCTTGGCGGGGATACGCCTCACCTCGAAGTCGAGTACAGATGCCGGCATCGAGACGGCGCCGACAGATGGATCCTGGCCCGTGGGCTGGCGGTCCGGAACGCGTCCGGTCAGGCCTACCGGATGGCCGGCTCGTTGACCGACATCACCGAGCGCAAGCGGGCCGAACAAGAACTGGTCCACAGCGCTTTTCATGACCACTTGACAGGGCTCGCCAATCGTTCCCTGTTCCTCGACCGCCTCCAGCAGGCGATGATCCAATCTCGGAGGCGCAGGCGCTCCAGCCACGCAGTCTTGTTTGCGGATCTTGATCGGTTCAAGAACGTCAATGACAGCCTTGGTCACGGAGTCGGAGATAAGTTGCTCATCTCCCTGGCGCGCCGGTTGGAGGCAGTGATGCGCCCCGGCGACAGCATAGCCCGTCTTGGCGGCGACGAATTCGCCATTCTGGTCGGCGAGACGAGGCGAGTTCAGGATGTTTGCCGGGTGGCGGCTCGGCTTCTCGACAGCATCAACGTGCCGTTCAGAATCGATGATCATGAAGTGTTCATGACGGCAAGCATTGGAATCGCGATCGGCGGCGAGCACTATAAGACCCCGGATGAGATCCTTCGGGATGCCGACACCGCGATGTACCGCGCTAAGGCGCGTGGCAAGGCGCGGTACGAGGTCTTCGACGGCGCTATGCACCACAGTGCGGTGGCCCTGTTGAAGCTGGAGACCGACCTGCGTCATGCCCTTGACCGGGGCGAGTTCGTGGTCTACTTCCAGCCCATCATGGACATCAAGAATGGGGGGCTCCACAGCTTTGAAGCCCTGATCCGGTGGAAGCATCCCGATCGCGGACTTCTGCGCCCGGCAGAATTTCTGCAGCTTGCCGAGGAGACGGGTTTGATCGTCCCGATTGGGAAGTGGATCCTCATGGAAGCGTGCCTGCAAACGCGCGAGTGGCAGAAGCTTTATCCCTCGCTGCGCGTCTCGGTCAATGTGTCCCACCGACAGCTCCGCGAACCGGATTTCGTCCGCAGTGTCGGGGAGATCCTCCGCGAGAGCAAAGTGGACCCGTGCGCCGTTATCCTCGAGGTAACGGAGAGCACGGTATCGGATGACCCGGTGCGTCTCGGCGAGAAACTGATGGGCTTGCGCCAGCTTGGGCTCAAGATTTTCATCGACGATTTCGGCTCGGGATACTCGTCTCTCAGCCACCTGAACCGGCTGCCATACGACACGCTGAAAATCGACCGATCGTTTGTCTCGGGTATCGGCCGGGAAGCCAATAGTCCCGACATTCTCCAGGCCATTGTCGCATTGGCTCGACATCTGGGAATGGGGGTGGTCGCGGAAGGCGTCGAGACCGAGGAACAGTTGCTGGTCCTTAAGAATGTGGGTTGCGAGCTGGGGCAGGGATTCTGGTTCTCCGCGCCACTGGATGGAGCTGGCGCGGAGGTGCTTCTCGCGCAGGATGCGTGCAGGCGAACAGGGGGACTCGTGAGGGTTGCACCCGGGTCGCTGGACTAGCCGTGGACTTACGGCAGCTCTGCAAGCCGGATTCGACGGTACTCCACCTGCCCGCGATCTCCCTCTAGTCCGATTGGACCGACAAGCGGAATCGCCATCGCGTCCTCCAGGACCTCGCCGTTGCAGGTGGCGCGGGCTTTACCACCCGTAACTGTTACCACGATCTCGTTCCATTCCTGCGGTTTGTAGTTTTTCAGCTGTTTGTAAGGACCGGCGAGCAAGTAATCGCGACACTGCAGTTGCTCACCGCGTAAAAAAATGCCGCTATCCGCGTTGGGCGTCGCGCGAAATTCCAGCTTCAGAACGAAGTTTTTTGCGTAATCCCGCTTTGTCCAGATCTGCTGGATGCGGCGTCCCTGGGGAGGCGTCGTGACGATCAGGCGGCCGTTTCGGGCCACGAAGCGGCCGTCAGTACTTGAGGTTCGCCCATCCAGCGAAGACGATTCCGTGATAATGGGCCATTCCGCGGCATTCGGGTCGGTGGCGTGCCAATGGCTGCGGACTTCGATGTCCGCTTTGCTCGTCGGGCGCAGGCCCCAGCCGGTGAGGTTCCTTCCATTGAAGAGCATCTGGAATCCGGGTTCGGCCTGGAAGTTATCGGCCGTCGTTTCCAGAAAACCCAGCGTGGCCAGGATCGGACGCAGCGCCGCTGCCCACTTTGCGTACCCTGCCTGGTTGGGATGAAGCAGATCCGGGAACTCCTCGATCTTCGCATCGCCAGCATCGTTGGCAAACATTGACCAGGTGTCCAGAACGAGGACTCGCGGATCTCCGTGCATCGCTTTTGCGTACAACCGGTTGATTTCCTGTATTTTGTCGGACGAGCGTTTCTTCGAGGCGGAGCTGGGAAAAACCAAGCAAAGCACTATCGGCATCTCCTTGTCGGACTGCTCCAACTCCGAAATGATCAGTTTCATGTTGCCGGCGATGGTCTCAGGGGATGCTCCCTCCTCAAGGTCATTGGTGCCCAGCAGAATGACAACGCCGCTTGGTTTGAGCGCCAGCACGTCTTCCTGCAGGCGGATTAGCACGCCACGAGTGGTGTCTCCACTGATACCGCGATTAGCCACCTTGACGCCCGGAAATGCGCCACCCATCTGGTCGCCCCATCCTTGAGTTATCGAGTCACCCAGGAAGACGAGCGCTTTTTGATCTGCCTGTACGTGCTCGGCCCATGCAGTCCGTTTGTTTCGCCAAAGCTCGCGGAACCACGGGTATCGGCGGATCGGTCCAGACCCGGGCAAGCCGTCGTCGCTCTCAGGTATTTCGAATCGTGCGTCCTGAGAAGCGGGCGCGGTGGGCGTTTGGCTCGCTAAATCAGGCGAGAGCCCCAGAAGAACGAAAGCGAGAAAAGCTAAGTATCGGGTTAATTTCTTCATCTCAATGCGCCTCTCACGATTCTCTTTTCACCAATCCTCGCATTATGCGCAACCGGCCAGGCAGAGACGCGGCAAGGTTTGCGGGGCCGTGGTCCTTCGCAGATCGGGCCAAGAACGGAGCGGATTCCGGCAGCATCCGTTTGTCGGCTGGCTCCCAGGCACACTCCCAGGCCGCAACGACAAACGACAGAACGTTGCTGCCGTTTCCGGCCGCATCGATCAACTGCAGGTTGATCGTGTAGTTGCCCGAACGGTAGTCCGTCAGGCGGAGTGTGAACGAGAGAGTCCCGGAGGTCTGCCCGCCCTTATTCAGAACGGGTCCCGTTTCAGCGAAACTGCCGCAGGCGCTGGCAAACAGAATCCGTGCGTGGTCGGGATCAGTTGCCACGTAGCGAATGTCGGCATCCGGATCGGTGAAATCGAAGGCAATATGGATATCGACCCAATTCTCGACGTAAACGGGCGTTTTCACGACCAGGTTTGAGATTGTCGGCGTTTTTCCGGCAACCGAGGCGGGGACAATCGTGAAGGTCAACTCGTTGGAGAAACCGCCCCGCGCGACCCGGAGGGTCCGTGGCCCGGGAAATGCCCCTGCCCAGACATCGAATCGAGCCGTGATCTTAGTCGGTGTGATCTGCTGGTTGGTCACCGTTATTCCCTCGGCGTCGGAGAACAGCAGGTCGCCGACACCCTGCAGATCGGTTCCCGTGACAATTACGTCAACGGTCGAGCCAAGGGCAAAAGTATCCGGGGTGATCGAGGTGAGCACCGGGTTCGGCGTCGGTGATTCTGGGATACTTGTGGTGAGATGCAGCTTGTATCCGAAGGAAGCCCCTCCCCGGCTTCCTCTTTCCTCCACCCGGACCTGATAGGTCCCATCGGCTGGGAGCACGGCTTGAACGAACGAGTCGCTGCTGGACAGCAGGCCGTTTTCATCGCAGGTTGCCAGCGCCGTTCCCGACGGACCGAGGAGGGTGAGCACCGTGTCAACATCGGAGGCCATGCCTCTGGTATCCGTCAGTGCCGTCAAAATCTCACCGCTCTGGCCAGTAAAGCCGAAGTAGTCAACATCTCCCGGTGCACCGATCGCCGCGGCGATGTGGGCCGGGGCGGTCAGAGCCATGGCCTGAGCTGGACCATCGTTCGCTTCCACCTCGGCAGTGGCGCTGGCGTTGACCATGAAGGGGCGAACGACGGGTCCCGAATTTACCCCCACCGAACCGAGGACTGTCCCCTCCAGTCGTAACGCGAGCGCGTTGACCGGGACGCTGCCTGAGATCACAACGTTCCCCGTGAATTGAGTCAACCCCGGGAACAGCTCGTTCTCGTTCAGCATCCGGGCTAGATGCCCGCCCGGTGGCAAAGTAACAACCGCGGTCCGGAAGAGTGCACCTGCCTGATCGATCAGAGAAACGACCAGGTTGTGAGGATCTGTCATCGTTGTGTCCAGAACCGGCAGAACAACGGCTACTCCCATGTTCACTTGCTTAGACGGGTCATACTCGACGGGAAAAGAGAAGCAGTGGGATGGCGCTTGGCCGGGGACGCCCAGTTGGGTGACCGTCTCTCCTCCGGTCTGCCAACGAACGAAGAGGTTCGTCCGCACGGACACGCGTTCCGGAAACCGGAGCACCGCGTACCCCACCTGGAGGCCGCCTGTGCCCATTACCCGAACCGCCTGGCTTGTGCCGCCTTCCAAGTCGAATTGGAAGGCGGGCCCGTCGCCCAAGTTGGTCGACACCGCGAGCGGAACCCCTGTCTCGGTTGCATAAAACGAGATGCTGAGGTCCTCCGCTCGGATCGAGTCCTGGTTGGTGACGAATATATCCGCCGACCAGCCGTCACCGACGGCCAACTGGGGAACGAGGACGAAGCTTTTGCCCGCTTGGGCGATGGCGGGGCCCAACTCAATCAGAAGGAGAAGCAATAGGAACAGCAGCCGACGAAACGACGACCACTCGCAGCGTCTCATATTCGCCTCCGTCGATGGTGCCCTGCAAAGCCGCACCCAACCGCGGAGGCAGTTTAGTGGAAACCGGAGGTATGGGCAACAGTCGGTTTTCGAGAATGTCGAGAACCGGCATGCACAAGCGGACCATCCTTGCGCTGTATGCCCGGGAGGTCCGCCAGGCCGGCAGCAATCCCGTCAGCCGTCAGTGGGCCTGTTCGATTAGTGCGCAGACCGGTCATGGAGTCACTTGATCGCATCCCGGACCGGCGGTACTCTCAGACCCGACGGTTGAACGCTCGTCTCAGGAGGGAGCCAGAGATGAAAATGAAGCGCTTGTCTCGCATCGCGGCCCGTCTGCTGACCGCTTTCTGGATCACCGTAGTCGCCGCGGGGCAAGTGCCCGGCAGCGCGCCCGCTGACTCGCCCGTCGTTCTCACTGCCGGGGACGACTGGATTCCGCTTAAGCCGGACCTGGAAATCGAACCCGGTTCTGCCCTGGACTTCTCTACCTTGGGATTCGTCGACGCGCCGGCGGGTAAGCACGGCTACGTGATCGCACGCCCGGACGGCCAGTTCGCGTTTGCCGACTCCCCCGAGCAGCCTCGCCGATTCTACGGAATAAACCTATGCTTTGGCGCACACTACCTGTCGAAGGAGGAGTCGGACCGGCTGTCGGCGCGCCTGGTGCGCCTGGGCTACAATACGCTGAGGATTCACCATTACGAACGTGACCTGACGCAAGGGCAGGCACCCACGACCACCCTGAATCCGCTGCAGCTTGACCAGTTCGACTACCTGATGGCCGCACTGATCCGGCGGGGCATCTACCTCACCACCGATCTGTACGTCTCACGTCCCGTGCCCTATCGCGAAGTGGGCATCGAGCGAGACGGCGCAATTCCCATGAATACGTTTAAGATCCTGGTGCCGGTCCACGAGGGCGCCTTTGAGAACTGGAGAGCGTTCACGCGCTCCTTTCTGGGACATGTTAACCCCTATACGGGCCGACGGTACGCGGAGGAACCGGCGCTCGCCTTGCTGGCTCTGATCAACGAGGGCAACTTTGGGAACTTCATCCAGGAGATGCTCACAATCCCAGAGTGGAAAGAGGCGTGGAACCGTTGGCTGGGGAAGCAGTATGCCAGCCGGGAAGCCTTGGCCGCCGCTTGGGGCCAGGAGCTGAAAGATGACGAGGATTTCGCCAGGCAGACAGTTGCGCTTCCGCCGAAACTGCAGGACGGCAGTTTAAGGGCGCGTGACTCCCTTCTGTTTTTCGCAGACACCGAACGCGACATGGTTAGGCGTATGCGGTCGTTTGTGCGCGACGAGCTTGGTTGCAGAGCCCTGTTGAGCAATGCCAGTTCGTGGACCCGATACACGACCGACCAAGCCGCACGGGCGACTTACGATTACGTGGACGAGCATTTCTACGTCGATCATCCACAGTTCCTCGAAAGGCCTTGGCGCCTGCCGAGCCGCTGTCCGAACACCAGTCCGATGGCCGGGGGAGCGTCGGGCGGACGCGGCATCAGCTTTACCCGCCTTTTCGACAAGCCATTCACGGTCACTGAGTACAACTACTCTGCACCGGGCCGTTTTCGTGGAGTGGGCGGGATCTTGACCGGGGCGCTGGGAGCGCTGCAGGGGTGGGGCGGTATTTGGCGTTTTGCGTACAGCCACAGCCGCGAGGCAATGTTTACGCCGACGCGAATGGGTTACTTCGACACCGCCTCCGACCCACTGAGCCAAGCTGCGGAGCGCGCCTCGTTGTGCCTTTTCCTGCGGGGCGACCTCCAGACGGCGCCAAACAGCGTGGCCCTCGTCATGACGCGCGAGGATCTTGCGCATCCGTCCGGGAGGATTCCGACTCTGGCGCCGGGCTGGCATTGGCTTGCCTGGGTGACCAGAATCGGCACGCAGGTGCTGGCATCGCCGGAATCGAAACTGCCGCAGTCGGCGATCCTCCCGCTGGCCTGGAAGACGCCTTCGTCAGCTTACGCGGGAAAGCCGGTACTGCCGCTCGAACCGTACGCAGTGGATGATGCGACGCTCATAGGTGCGCTTCAAGAACGGAAGCTGCTTGGCCCGGAGGCAGCACTAGACCCCGGGAGGCGGTCATTCCGGAGTGAGACCGGAGAAGTAATGATCGACGGCCCCGGTGACCGCCTCGTTCTCGACACTCCCCGCACGGCTGGCGGGTATGCTGCGACAGGACAGGAGATCGATGCAGTGAAAGCGGGCGTGAAAGTGTCACTGAAGGGAAGCGACGCAACGGTTTGGGTCAGCTCGCTTGATCGAAATCCGATACGCCAGAGCCGGCGGCTGCTGGTCACGCATTTGACCGACCTCCAGAACACCGGTATCCGATACGGCGAATCGTCTCGGAAGACACTGCTGGACTGGGGTGGACTACCGTACCTTGTTCGTTCAGGTAAGGCCGTTGTGACGATTCGCGTGGAATCGCCAGGGAAGTACCGCGCCTGGGCGCTGGCCACAGGCGGCAAGCGTCTTGCGCAAGTGCCCGTCCAGGTTGAAGGAGACGCGCTGGTGTTTACGGCAGATGTAGCGGGCGACCCGGCAGCCGGCGCCCGGATGACGTACGAAGTGGCTGTTGAGTGACTCGCGCTCCAAGATGTGCCCGGAGCGAGCCAAGGCAATCGGACAGGAAAGGAGAACCTATGAAACCTGAAGTTGACGATCTCTACGAACAGTACTCGAGTGGTGCCATTGACAGGCGGGAGCTCCTGCGAAAACTGGCTCTGATCACGGGGGGAACGGTTACAGCCGCCGCCCTGTTCCCGGCTTTCGAGAGCGGCCGCGCCCGGGCGGAAGTTGTGCCGAAAGACGACCCGCGTCTGGAAACTGGCTATATCAAGTACCCGGGGGCAAATGGCGAGATGCGGGCCTATTCGGCGCGGCCGAAAGGACAGGCGAAACTCGCGGGCGTCATCGTTATCCATGAGAACCGGGGGCTTAACCCGCACACCGAGGACATGGCGCGGCGAGTGGCCCTGGAGGGTTTCGTAGCCATTGCTCCGGATGCTCTTTCGCCGCTCGGCGGTACACCCCAGAACCCCGATGAGGCGCGGCCTCTGTTTCAGAAGCTAGACCGCGAAGCCAACACCAAGAATTTCGTGGCTGCAGTCGAATACCTGAAAACCCAGCCGCAGGCTACAGGGAAAGTGGCCTGCATGGGCTTCTGTTGGGGCGGCGCGGTCACCAACCAGGTTGCCGTCAACGCTCCTGCCTTAACGGCGGCGATTCCATTTTACGGGAGCCAGCCGGCGCCCGAGGATGTGCCCAAAATCAAGGCGGCAATGCTCATCCATTATGCCGGCGACGACCAGCGGATCAACGCGGGTATTCCGGCGTTCGAAGAGGCTCTCAAGAAAGCCGGGGTGGAGCACACGATTCATACCTACGAGGGCGCCGGGCATGCTTTCATGAACGATACCGGACAGCGGTATCACAAGGAAGCTGCCGAGCTCGCCTGGAAACGCACGGTGGAATTTCTGAAAGCCAAGCTCAAATCTTAAGACATTGATCCATGGTTGCGGCTACGCCGCGCCGTGTGCTTCGTGGATCAAGCTTTTCCGCCACTGAACGGCCACTTCGCGGACGAAGGGCGTCACGTGCGTGAAAAACCGCTTATAGCCGGGGCAGAGGTAGTTGAGTCCCGGCTCCCCGTTCGGGGCGCGTACGAAACGGTTCTTGGGGCATTCTCCGTTGCACATCGCCCGGACCTCGCAATCGCGGCAGACCCCTGGTAATAGCTCCAGCTTGGCCCGCCCGAAAGACTTCAGCGAAGCGCTTTCGAGGAGATCACCCAGCGGCGCCTCGCGGATGTTCCCGACGCGGTGTTCGGTATCGACGAAGTGGTCGCAGGCGTAAAGGTCCCCGTTGCGTTCAAGGACAGGTATCTCGCCGCAGGTGGGTCGGAACAGGCAAAGCGAGTGTTCCTGACCGAACGCGACTCTAGCCGCCTCCTCGATGATCTGAACCTTGATCCGTCCGATGTCTCCGGACACCCACTCGTCGAAGACGGCGCACAGAAATTCGCCCCACGCTTCCGGCCCCACGGTGTCCGACGTTACGCCAGCAGGTCCGGGCTGCAGTTCGACCAGGGGAAGGAAAGTGACGTACGAAGCGTCGATTTCCTTGAAAAAGCCGTAGACCTTGGTCGGCTGCCGCACGTTGTTGGAACTCACGACGCACAGGACGTCGGTCGGAACACCGTGCCGGCGGAGAATCTCGTAACCTCTGATCGCCTGATCGAAGGTGGGCGTGCCCTCCTTTGTGACCCGATGCCGGTCATGCGTCTGCCGTGGGCCGTCCAAGCTCAGGCCGACGCTGAACCCTCCAGCTGCGAGAAGCCTGCCCCACTGATCGTCCAACAATGTTCCATTGGTCTGCATGCCGTTGGCGATCAGGCGCCCGGCGGGGCAGTGGCGCCGCTGCAGTTCGACGATCCGCTGGAAGTAGTCCACTCCGAGTATCGTGGGCTCGCCTCCATGCCAGGAAAAGCGGATCACTTCGTCAGGGGAAGCGTCCAGATGCTGAACGATGTAGTTCTCCAGCAGCTCGTCGGACATGCAGCCCGGTCCGGGCGGCTTTCTGGAAAGGTAGTAACAATAGCGGCAGCCGAGGTTGCAGGCGGAGCCAGCTGGTTTCGCAAAGATCTGGAAACTGCGGGATGCGACTGCCATGGCTCCTCACTCGCGAATGTTCCGCGCCCGCTTCCTGAGATCCTCGAGCGACAGCGTGATCAAGTGGCCTATCGGCTTGTTCCCCCGATAAGTGATCGCTCGAAGGGTGATGGGTCCATCGGGAAGCACCACCGGCTCGGTGTATTTTGTCGAGTGGCTGTCGGGCATGGTGTCGTCGATCGAGAAATAGATGTCGAGGCCAGGGACCTCCGACTCGAGGGTTATTGTCAGCTTATCGCCCCGCCTCGCTGTCTGGACAATAGCGTCGTACATGGCGCGGGAATAGTTGACTCCGGCCATGTCCGAGCGTTCAAAGTGCGACTCGACGCGGTTGACGAAGTTGGCCCAGTTCTTCTTCTCCCCGGGCGACCAGAATACTTCGGAGAGAGCCCAGCCGCGCGGGTAGGTCATGTACTGAGCAGAGCGAAGAGTCGGAACCTGCTCGGTCCACAAGTTGCCCTGTCCGCCCAGGATGTGTTTAGGGTCAACGTTCTTTGGCACCGGTTCGAAACTGTAGCATTGGCGCAACCTGAGACTGGCGTAGATGGGCGGGTCAACTGTGGGTTCTCCCTGGCAGTAGTCCAGGTACGCAAACGTCGTTGGAGACATGACCACATCGTGGCCCAGGTGCGCCGCCTCGATACCTCCCTTGACGCCCCGCCAGCTCATCACCGTTGCTTCCGCCGAAATCCCGCCCTCGAGGATCTCGTCCCAGCCCAGCAGTTTCTTGCCCTTTGCCTTGAGGATCGTCTCCATGCGGTTCATGAAGTAACCCTGCAGGTCCTCGACGTGCCTGGTCTTCAGCTTCTTCATGAGCGCCTGGCAGCCGGGATCCTCTTCCCAGTACCCCATGTAGCACTCGTCGCCTCCTACGTGGATGTAGGGGGAAGGAAAGAGTGCCGCCACTTCGGTGAATACCTTGTCCAGAAAGGCGTATACGTTCTCGTCGGACGGGTTCAGGGTGTTCTCGATCAGCATCTTGAACGTGCCGTTACCGTACCACTCGGAGAATTTGGAACCCGGATCGACCTTCGACTTGTCTTTCCGGCAGCTCAGCTCCGGATAGGCGGCTATGGCAGCCATGCTGTGACCGGGGACGTCGATTTCCGGTATGATCGTCACGAAGCGTTCGCGGGCGTATTCGATGATCTCGGAAATGTCCGCCTGCGTGTAGAAGCCCCCCTCGGTGGCCGCTTCGCCGGGGCGGGGAGCCGCACGGTCTCCAAAGTGGCCAACCCTCGGCACACGCCAGGCGCCTACTTCGGTCAGTTTCGGCAAGGACTTGATCTCGATCCGCCAGCCGTGATCATCGGTCAGGTGCCAGTGGAACGTGTTGAACTTAAACCTGGTCATCTGATCGATAAACGCCTTGACCTCATCTTTGGTAAAGAAATTCCGGCTGACGTCCAGCATCAGGCCTCGCCATCCGAAACGGGGGTAATCGACGATCTGGACGGCAGGAATCGTCCAGTTCGCTTTTGAGACCTTCTTGCTCTCGACCTCTTTCGGCAGAAGCTGAAGCAGCGTCTGTACCCCATAGAAGAGTCCCGCGGCCTGGTTGGCGGAAATGATCAGGCTCTCCGGTCGTGAATCGAGGCTATAGCCTTCTTTCCCGATCGTCGGGTTCGCCGCTTCATTCAGGCGGAGCTGAATCGTCCCAGAGGTCCCTTCCTGGACGCCAAAAGGGAAGCCAGTTGGGAGTCTGAGCTTCTGAGCGAGCATCTCGGCGACTTTCCCCGCTTCGGGTGTGTTGTAGCCGATGGTCGAATCCTTCGTCAGGGTCATCGACCCCTCCAGGACTCTCGCTTCCACGGGCTGTGGGATCAGGTTTATCGAATATACATATCCGCACATAGTCAGAAACACCAAGAGGATCGAGATGAACGGGTTTTTTGTCATAACGGTTGCAGCGATCGTATCGAGGAGCTTGTAAGGAGTCAACCGGGGAGGGGGTGCCAGAGTGAGGCAGAGCTCGACAACCGGGCCGTAAAGCGGCGGATTCTGAACAGCGAATCCGCCCTACGCCCACTCGCCATGCGGAAGCACTCAGTCGTAGGGCGGATTCGCTGTTCAGAATCCGCCGCTTTACGGCCCGGTTGTCGAGCTCTGCGCTCTGCAGGGAGTACCCCAAGGCGACTGTCATTAGGCGACGCTGATTTGGTCTTTTAGCGATGCTAACTCGGTATCGAGCCTGTTCAGCTCTTCGGAGGAGCTTTCGAAGCGGTCACGTTCGGCGATCACAAAGCTCGTGTAGGGGGAGACTGCATCTTGCACTCTTTCAAGCGTTCGGTCGATTTCCCGATCGAATTGGCCGGTGAGACCCTGCATTAATTTCTCGCGGACGGATGCCACCTTCCGGCTCAGATCGTTCTTCGCATCCCGGCGCTTGGACGGGAGCACGAAAAATCCCACCACCGCGATAAGGCTGGCTGCCACTATGCCAGTCACGTCCGCAGCGGCACTGGTCGCGACCATGGTCACGATCGTCCCAAGGCCGACGGCTCCCACCTCGGCCAGGGCTGTACCGGCTACTGCAAGCTGCACCTCTTCCGCCATCCGGCTGGACTCCGCGTCCTTGTCGAAAGTGCGCGCCGCCCGTTGAGCCGCCTGGCCCACAGTCTCGAGCAGTCGGTTGCGGCTGGCGTCGAAGTCGTCTCCCACTTTTCCGATCACGCGGTCCGCTTCTTCCGATCGCCGGCGGCGCAGTTCCTCCACAACGGACTGCCAAAGGTGAAGATCGCTTGAAACCATCCAGTCGATGATCTCCGTGACGCGCTTTTCGATCACTTGCGGCATGTCGCCCACCGCTTCACGCTCGAACGCAGCCTTGACGCGCTGCTTGTTCAGAAGATCCATGAACCGGCCTATCCGGATGTATTCGTCGAAAAAGGAAAGGCCGCGGTTCTCAAAGTCGTGGAGGACGTTGTCCACGTCGGCAAGCCGGTAGCGAAATTCACGCGCCATATCCTGTTTGTAAGTCGAAAGGCGCTTTTCCACTGACGCGATTGTCTGTTTGTCGTCGGCAAGAAGCTGCAAGCGGCCATGAATGACCTCCCGGTATTTCGAGATCAATCGCAACCCGACACCAACCGGATTCATCAGTTTGAGTCGTATGCGTTCCTTTTGATCGAGCGTTGAAATGACGTAGTCTTCGAGGTCGGCGAACCGGTTAGTCGGAATCGGAAGTGTCGCCTCGCCGAGTTTGACTCGCAGCGCTTCGCGGGCGGCCACTGGAAACAACACAGGTTTGAACCCGAGTGTCTTCTCAACACTTTCGGCCACGTAACGCTCCACATGCGCAACTTCCTCGGCGTCCCGAAGGATGTCGACCTTGTTGATCACCACGACTATTTTCTTTCCCCAGTTCTTGATCTTTTCCATGAAGGCGCGTTCGCTCTCGGTAAAAGGCCGATCGGCGGAGGTCACGAACAGGACGAGATCGGAACGGGGAATGAAATCCAGGGTGATTGCCTCGTGCTCGCGGGAGATCGCGTTCGTTCCCGGCGTGTCGACGAAATTCACCTCCTCCAGGAGTTCCAGCGGGGCCGTCACCGTTGAAACGGCGCCGTCTGCCGAGACGTCCTGCTGCGGCCCGTGCTGGATCAGTTGGATCCTTGTCGTGGTCGGGGTCACGCCTTCTTCAACGAGTTGGCGGCCAAGCAAAGCGTTGATGAAGGCGCTTTTCCCGGCGTTGAATTCACCGACTATGACGATCAGGAACAGCTCATCCAGTTGGAGAATCGAGCTCTGGAGCACTTCCAGGTCGGCCGCCGAGGTTTCGAAGCGCGCCAGGGCTAGCTGCAGACGGCTCAGCGTCTGTCGTTCGGCGGACAGGACCTTTTGCTGTTCTTTGTTCAAAATGCGGGAAAGCATGGTGGGGTCTAGACTTAGGGTAGCATTTTTAGAGGAGGAGGGCGGAATGTCCGAATGCGGAATGCGGAATCCTGCCCACTGCCCACTGCGCACTGCGCACTGCCCACTGCGCACTGCCCACTGCGCACTGCCCACTGCGCACTGCCCACTGCGCACTGCCCACTGACAACTGACGACTGAGAAGGTGTGAAAGAATCGGAGACGAA
>CAYQYP010000542.1:0-2997 GCA_964421755.1 uncultured Acidobacteriota bacterium | reverse complement strand
GAGGCGGGCGACGCCAAGGGCGGCAAAACCAGCCGCAACAGCGGCCACCAGCGTCACCGTCGTCTGCCCGACCGTCAGCGCCAGGAGGAAGAGGATCCCCAGCAGAAACGTTGAAACTGCCAGAATCAGTCCCACTGCACGCCTCCTCGGGGATTATCCCGGTCCTCGGTCAACTCCACCCAAAATCTCTTGTCGCTGGCCCGGGGATTGACGATTTCATGGAGATGGCCACTTGGTAAACCCAAATCCGTCAAGGTAGTTTCGGCCCAGCTGCTGTCTCTTTCGATTTGGACCAGAGCGTCCACTTCACGGACTTTGAAACCGCCGCAAGCGGGACACGCAACCGCCCCCAGGCATCGACGACGCCGCATCGGGCTCCATTCCAATTGGCAAGTCGGACAGACCGCCCGGTGCACGATCGCGCCGTCCAGTGCAAGGTAACAGCCGGGTTCACCTGTTGCATCAAGCAACTGGCGCACAGTGACCTGGTCGCTCCGACCCGGGATCTCGAGCGACTCGGTTTCCGTGTCGAAGTGCAGTGGACAACTCGGACTCCGATCAAAGACGAATCGCGAGATGGCTGGAGCAGGATGCATGCGAAGGCGAACGGCCTGACCTCTGTGGTTCGACTGTTCGGCGGCGAAAACGGCTCTAAGACCAAGCTCGACCTGGAAAGCACCGACGGCCGACGCGAGCAGCGGAGTCGTCGCCACGAACCCGCCATCTTGAGCTTCGGCCTCTCTGCCCCAACAGGGCACCGCCCGGGCGTACAGCTCAGCAATCAGCTCCGCCCGGCGCTGTCGACCCTTCCGACAGGCGTAACACGGTCCACTGCGCCCGGGAAAGATCGAGATCAGGCCGTCGGACGAGTTCGCCAGCCCCAGACCTCCATCGACCAGGAGTCGATCGGTCCGAAGGCAGAGCCGGCTCAGGTCCAGCCGGGCGCTCGCGTTGTCGAGACAGGAAAAAACAACGTCAAACCCGGTCCAGCGAGTGGCGCCGACCTCCGAAATGTCGGCGGCCAGCCAACCGGTCTGCACATCCGGATTCAATTCTTTAGCGCGGACCGCGGCCAGTCGGGCCTTGGGCGTGGCCTCGGCCAGGTGGCCACTCGCGTCACCCATGCAAAACAAGACCGATCGGGTGAGATTCGAAGCCTCAAGGCAATCGCGGTCGACTACGGCGAGCCTGCCGACCCCGAGCAGTGCCAGGTTCTTGATGACCTCGTTGCCGAGTGCTCCTGCTCCGACTACCGCAACCGCCAGGCGCGCGGTTCGTTCCCTGCAAAAAGCAGTCCGTTCGAGCCGGCTGTAATCACGACCCGTCGGCGAAACGACTTGCCCGATTTCCCGGCGCGTCTTCCGCGGACTGCCTGGTTCATTGTGAGCGCCAGACGCAAACCACTGTGACATTGTCGTCTCCACCCGCGGCATTGGCTGAGTCGACCAGCGTGCGGCAAGCGGCCTCTGGTGATTCCGACCCGAGCAGCATTTTGCAGATCTGCTCGTCCGGCACTTTGTCGGTCAGTCCGTCACTGCACAAGAGGAATCGGTCTCCCGGTGTAGTGCCGATTTCCTGGACCTGCGCATCGATGCGCTCCCGTTGTCCGATGGCCTGGGTCACGACGTGGCGGAATGGGTTATGCCGGGCCTCCTCGGGTGTGATCATCCCCTTGGAAATCTGCTCCTGGATCAGGCTATGGTCCGCGGTCAGCTGCTCAAGCCCGCCATTTCGGGCAAGGTACAACCGGCTGTCACCCAGATGACTGAAGAACGCCAAGTCGCCTCGAATCCACAGGGCGACCAGCGTCGAGCCCATTCCCGCATACTCCGGGGATTCCTGCGCCGCTTCGGTCACCCTGGTATTCGCAAGTTGAAACGCGGTCTTGAGGACATTGTGCTCATAGGGGAGGCGAACGCTGTAGCCGAACGGCCACGTCAGCTCATCCGTTTCTCCCGCCAGAAGGACAAACCGCTCGACGGTGTTAGCTGCGAGTTCCGAAGCCACTTCCCCGGCCGTGTGTCCGCCCATCCCGTCGGCCAGAAGAAACAGCTGATATTGACGGTTGAGAATGAAGAAGTCTTCGTTGACTTCGCGCCGTCTGCCTACGTCGGAAAGAGCTGAGCTCAAGAACATAAGTGCGTACCGGTCGGGTTCGATTGTAGTGCCCCCGTGAGGGAATGCAAGCTTAATCCTGAAGCGGTGGTAATGCACTGCCCACTTCGCACTGCGCACTGCCAACTGCCCGCTGGACACTGGCCACTGCCCGCTGCCGGCTGACGAAAGTCATGCTCATAGTGAAGCTTACGGAGCAGAACCCCTAAAGCCTGGCCTCGAAACGGGCCCACTCGGCCGGTCCCCACCCGAGGTAGGCTTCTGGGTCTCAGGTCCGTAGGACCGGCACGTTCATAGAAACCGGGCACGCTATCTGGGGCAAGGTCCGTAGGACCGACACGTGAAGCAGTTGAGTACGCTTGCTCACGTGTCGGGGCGAACAGGGGGCAGGGGAGCGAACAGGGGGGCGAACAGGGGGCGAACAGGGGACGGAGTTCTGTTCGCGGGTGGGTCGTTGTCGCTCGCAACGCAGGGCGTCCTCCTGCCTGGTTCACACCAGGCATCCCTTCGACGGGCTTGCTTTCATGGTTGGATGGTTTAGCCTGCCCGCATCAGACCGCGAGACGGACGAAGGAGTTCCAGAGAAGCAGCGGGTGTCGGGGAGACGGATGATGCCAGATGGTGACTGATGTGATCGGATCTTAAACGCCGCTGGAAAGCTGTCGCGGGTCCAGGCCGATTCAGACCCGGAAGTAGGTGCTTCGGACCTCGCGAAGCGCGAAAAGATCGCCGACGCCAACCGGCAACGGGTTTGTTCTGTGCCGGTAAATGCCACGCTCCCGACAGCTTTTCAGGCTGGATCCGATCTCCTCCCGGGTCCCGATCTTGCGGCCCCGGGTGAAGAAATCGCGCCGGGTCATGTAGCAGCCCCGCTCGAACTGC
>CAYQYP010000541.1:0-4127 GCA_964421755.1 uncultured Acidobacteriota bacterium | reverse complement strand
AGGCTCTCTCTTCGCCTTTTTCCTCGTCGCCGTCCTCCTCGTGGTCCACGGATTCCTTTCCTTCACCGAGTACCAGATCGCCGGCATACCTTCTGATCCTCGCGGTTTCATGGCCCGCCCCTGGGCCACGACCCGTGCGTTTTTCAAGCCGGACATCACTCCGCATACGGAAGGGGGACCCCTCGCGGAGGGACTCGGCCATCACGAGCTGGCAGCCTGGCTGCAGCGGAATGCCTCTCGGCGCGATCTTGTGGCGACCTATGAAATCGGGATCATCTCCTATTACAGCCGTCTGCGGGTCATGGACCTTTTCGGGCTGGCTGAAAGAACCATATCCAGAACGGCAGGACCGCCTGGCCTGAGAGTCCATCCCGACTACGCCTTGGGTCGCTCGCCGAAATACATGGCCTGCAGGGTCGAGTCCGATCGTCTGTCGTTCTACTACCCGGTGTTCAGGTCACCTGAGTTCCGCGACGGCTACGATCTGGTTGCGGTTTTCCCCTATTGGACGACCAAGTGGCTTTTGTTTGAGCGCCGCAGCCATCCGACCTCCGGGGTGAAATACTGGCTGGGATGGGATCATGCTTCGGATCAACCGGTCACCGCGCGGGTAACGGGATCAGGGCGAACGGTCCCGGTCGCGACTCGTGGACAGGTGCGACTGGACCCCTACCTGCAATGGCTCGAGACCGCGCAAAAGGAGCGACTCTTTCCGCAGATCCTGAACCATTCCGGCTCGGAGTCCGGCCGAGACGCCATGCGCGAATGGCTGGAGACCTTCAGAAAGGCATTCATCTTCGTGCCCGAAGAGAACCGCCCCGCCGGCTTGGACTACGATTTTCTTGTTCCGTCCAACAGCAGCCTTGAATTCGCGTTGGCTGTGAAAAGCGAATCGTCATTCGATCCTCAGTCCCTCGAAGTGTCAGTCGCAACAGGGGGGCAATCGGAGACGCTGTTCAAGCGGGAGTTTGATGCAGCAGCCGATCTGAAAGCCGGTTGGGAAAAGGTCCGGCTGGATCTAACCCGGTTCGGCTCACAACGCGTACGACTCTCCTTCTCGAGAGGCAAGTGCCGCAAACCCGTTTCAATCGCTATCGGGGAACCGAGGATTGTGGTGAACGCTCAGAAGGAAATCTCAGAGCTCCGCTAGCCCACTACTACTAAGAGGTTTTGACCATTGCAGACAGCGGCTGTTCCTGAAGGCGAGAAAACCGACCCTCCGTTTTCAACCGGTGCGCGTCCCGGACCGGGCCGGGCGACTTTCATCGTACTCGTCGGTCTCGGACTGGCCGGGCTCTATGCCGGCTGGACAATCTTCTGGTTCATGACCGACGACGCCTATATTGCCTTTCGCTACATCGAGAACAGTCTTCGCGGGTTCGGGTACGTTTGGAATCCGCCGCCGTTCTTGCCGGTCGAAGGGTATACCAGCTTCCTGTGGGTCGTACTTTTGGAGGGCATTTGGAGGGTTGCCGGCGCTACTCCTCCAGAGAGCGCAAATTGGGTAGCCCTCTTCTTCAGCGGCCTGACGCTTATCGTGTCAGCCGAGATGGTCTTTCAGTTGGCCAGGCGGATGCCCGTCAGGTGGATTTCGCATGTCCTGGTGGGCTTGGTCCTTGGCTACCTCCTGCTCAACCGCAGTTTTCTGGCCTGGAGCAGCTCGGGGCTCGAGACTGCCATGTTTGGTCTCTTCCTCATCCTCTGGGCATGGCGGCTGAACTTCGGACCTCGGAGCGCGCTCAACTATGGGACAGTTTCTTTGGTTGCTGCGCTTGCTGCCCTCACTCGACCGGACGGCCTGCTCTTTGCAGCGATGACGTTCGGCCTGTTCTTGCTGGATCGGATCATCGGGCCGAAACAGAAGCGGTTCTCCCGGAAGGCTTTTCTGGCCATCTGCTCACCATTCGCGGTCGTTCTCGTTCACCTCCTCTGGCGATATGGCGTCTACGGCCAATGGCTTCCAAATACCTACTATGCAAAAGTTTCCGAAGCCATGCCGAAGAGCGGCGCCGTATACGCGTTCTCCTTCCTCCTGGAGTTCTGTCTCTGGCCCGTAGTCGCCATCGTCGGCGTGGCGCTGTTCGCCTTTATGCGCAACCTGCTTCGACAGCTCACCGCTCAATCACAGAATGATGGACTCGGTGCGGCGGTAGAGGCTGTCCTTTCCGAAAGATTACTGATTTCCGGGACGATCGCGGTCTTTGCGGCGCATTTTGTTTACTACACCCTCATTGTCGGAGGCGACCACTTCGAGTATCGGCCATACAATCACCTGTTCCCCCTGATCTTCGTTTCACTCGTCTGGTCGCTCAGAGAACTGAGGATTAGGCCCGTCCGGGTTGTCGTGGCCGCCTCTGTCTGTGTGGCTCTGTCGCTGCCGGTTCCCTTGACCCACTGGTTGCTGACGAGAGATCTGACGACGCGAGACAAGACAGCTTTCATGAGGGTTCCGATATCGCCTGCGTGGCCTCAATACCTCCACTGGTATTCCCGACCGTTTGACAGGACTCAAAGCTGGCTGATCGGTCGTCTCGTGTGCTGTCGTCATCAGGAGCACAAGGTTTTCAGCCGGCAGCTTCTGATCGATCTGCCGTCGAGATCCGAGGGGCAGAAGATGCGGCGAAACGGTTTCCCAATCTTCGTGACTGGCTGCGTTGGTGTGGCCGGTTGGGTTCTGCCCGAAGCTTACGTCATCGATTCTCTTGGGTTGAACGATTATGTTGTCGCGCGCGCCCCGATTCCCGCCGCGAACTTCGGGGGAGCGGCGCATTCACGCAAGGCTCCGAAGGGTTACCTTGAGGACTTTCGGCCCAACGTAACGTTCGATGCGGCGGGCCTGCACGTGGCCGAGCGTATGCCACCGTTGACCGCTGCCGAGATAGTCGAGATCGAAGCCAAATGGCGCAAGTGGCTGAGGGACAGGGCGGAGAAGGATTAAAGGATCGGGCGCGTACCCTCGAGGCAGGGCGCGCGCCCATTTGTACTGTTTCGGCGGGATCTGTCAGTCTCTCTTGGTCACGATCGCCGTCTGAGGCGACTCGGGGACCGGGATCAGCGTGCTGCCCCCAAAACCCGCGGCTTGGGCAATGCGTAGTGAAACCCCTTGCCGATCCTGATGCTCTCTGATACGCTCCGACCGTAAAAGCAGGGCTTAAGCAGCAGCTTTTGTAACGCAAGGAGGACGTCATGCAATTTTACAGCATGGTGTTACTTGTTGTCTCAATCATCTGCCTCCCGCTTGCCGCACAGGAGACAAATCAAGCCAGCCAGGGCTACAACGAGCAATACCTCTTGTACGAAAAGGCCAACGCGGAAAAGGACACCGCTCAAAAGCGAGCCATTTGCCTCGAATTCGTCAAGAAGTTCAAAACCTCGGAACTTGACCAGCACATCTCCGCGATGTACGCGCAGAACTACGCCGGTTTGCGTCAAGGTGCGCAGTGGCAGCAACTTGCGACGATGGCAGAAGAGTTTCTGCGATACCGGCCATCGGACGTCGCTTCAATTGCAGCCGCCACGGAAGCCTACCAGAAGCTGAACAGCCCTGAGAAGCTGGTCACCTTCGGCACCAAGCTTTACGCCCAGAGTCCCAATGTCGGGACGGCCTACTTCGTTGCTAAGGCTTACCATGCGATGAATGATAGGGCTAACTACCTGAAGTGGACGGAAAAGACGCTCCAGCACGATCCCGATAATCTGGAGATGCTTGTCGAAGCGATAACGGGCTATTGGCAGCTGCAGAACCTACCCAAAGCAGCGACGTATGCCAAGAAAACGCTTAAAGCGCTTGAGACTACCCCTTGCCCGCAGGGAATCAGTGCTGCCGACTGGAAGGCCAAAGGCGAGCAGATTAATGCATTCGCGTCTCGTGCGCTCGGCGAGGAGGCGTTTTACAGGAACGCTTTCCCCGAATCCCTGAAATTCTTCAAGACCTCGGCCAAGTTCGACCCGAAGAACGACACGACGCAATACAGGCTGGGGCAGATCTATTGGCAGGTCGGAAACGCCGACCTGGCACTTCGTTCCTTCGCGAAGGCGGTCGTCATACATGGCCCTGCGCAAGCCGACGCGCAGAAACAGTTGAACCAGTTGTACAGACAACGGTACGGTAACGCGGCCGGGGTCCC
>CAYQYP010000540.1:0-3177 GCA_964421755.1 uncultured Acidobacteriota bacterium | reverse complement strand
CCAATAAGCAGGGAGGCAAACTAATTCAATGCTCTGCGGATCGCTGGCGTTCAGTTAAGCGGAAAAAGCACGGTGTAATCCTCACGGTAAACGCACCCGGAGAGCCACGCAGGAATTGCCTATCTACAAAATTATCTACAGTTGCTCGTTTTGACTCTTATCGGCCGGTGAGGTGCAAGCGAAGAAGGTCCTGTGAAATCAGTATCTTTAAGCTGGTCGGGGCAGAGGGATTTGAACCCCCGACACCCTGCTCCCAAAGCAGGGTGTCTGCGGTTGTTGGATGCCCGGCAGCGGTGCAACGTCAGTTTGGCAGCGAGCCACCGAGCAGGAGGCGGAACCGGGCAGGGAGGGGAATCGGATCCGTCTTTTCCGTCCTCCCGTCTCCCGTTCCGTGCCTTCCGTGGCTAAACTTGGAAGAATTCCTCCAGTCTCGAGAAGACCTGGTGACTGGCAGCGTGGCGCCTCAGGTCCACCACGTCTTCCAGCTTGTGAAGCTGCTTGACCATGTTGTCCAACCGCTCATCTTCGTTGACCAGCAGCCAGATTCGGCTGCGGGCGCCCTCGCCGATCGGCATACAAAGAATGCCTTCCACGTTGTAGGCGCGGCGGGAGAACAAGCCGCACACGTGGGACATGACGCCCGGATGGTTATTGACGGTCAGCTCCAGGACGGACTTGACCCGTTTGCTTTCGGTTTCAACTGTTGACATTGACTTCTCCTCCGATCATGTCTTTGTTGGCGGCGCCGGGCGGCACCATCGGAAACACTTTGTCCTCCGCGGGAATCGGCACATTGATCAGGCAGGGGCCGGGCCGTGACAGAGCATGTCGAAGCGTTCCGGCCGGGTCGCTCGCCGTTCCGAGATCGTAGGCGTCCAGGCCGAATCCGCGCGCAATTGCCGCGAAGTCGGGCTCGTGGTGGAATTTCGACGCCGAGAAGCGTGCCCCGTAAAACAGCTCCTGCTGCTGGCGGACCAAACCGAGATGCGAATTGTTCATCAGGACAACCTTGATATTGACCTGCTCTTCCACCGCGGTTGCCAACTCCTGGATGTTCATCATCAAGCTTCCGTCTCCCGAGAAGCAGATCACCTGGCGATCCGGACAGGCGAGAGCCGCACCGATGGCCGCAGGGAGCCCAAATCCCATCGTGCCCAAGCCACCTGATGTCAACAACTGGCGCGGATAGCTGAAGGGGAAAGACTGCGCAACCCACATCTGGTGCTGCCCCACGTCGGTGGTGACGATCGCGTCTGGCTCAGCCGCCGAGGCGGTGTGGAGCACACAGCCATAAGGCGATTTCGGGTCCTCGGACCCGGGCATCAAGAGGGGGAACTTCGTCTTCAGCTCGCAGAGGCGGGCGTACCATTCGCCCCGGTCCCTGACAGGCATCGTCTCGAGCGTCCGGGTCAGGACTTCGCGGACATCGCCTTGAACGCCAACAAACGGCATCTTGATCTTGCCGAGCTCGCTCGCATCGATGTCGACGTGAATGATCTTGGCGTGGGAGCAGAATTGAGCCACTTTGCCGGTGGCACGATCATCAAATCGGACTCCGGCCGCGATCAGAAGATCGCATTCATCAAGAGCCATGTTGGTGTAGCGGGCGGCGTGCATTCCAAGCATGCCCAGGAAAAGCGGATGGTTGGTGGGCATGGCGCCGAGTCCCATAAGGGTCGAGGTGACTGGTATCGAGCCTTTCTCGGCAATCCGGCGCAGCAGCTCGGCTGCTCCGGCGCAGACTATCCCCCCGCCGATGTAAAGAAGCGGCCGTTTGGCTTCGCCGATCATTTGGACCATCTGCTCGACCTGCCGGTCGTCCGGGGTCTTTGACAGCGCCGGTTCCCCAGGCTCGGGCCACGACTCTACGTCGATCTTGCCCGACTGAACGTCTTTAGGAATATCAACGACAACCGGTCCGGGCCGGCCGGACGACGCGATCCGAAATGCGTTCGGGATGACGTCGAGGAGCTCGCGCGTCGAGCGCACGAGGTAGTTGTGCTTGGTTATCGGGAGGGTCAGCCCGTAGGTGTCGATTTCCTGGAAGGCGTCGGTTCCGATCAGGGGAAGAGGCACCTGCCCGGTGATCGCTACGACCGGTATCGAGTCCAGGCGCGCGTCCGCGATTGCAGTCAACAGGTTGGTGGCGCCCGGTCCGGACGTCCCGAAACAGACGGCTGTTTTTCCGGTCGCCCTGGCCATGCCCTGGGCGATGAACCCTGCCCCCTGTTCGTGACGTGCGAGTATGTGTTTGATCAGGCCGGACTTCAGCGCGTCGTAGAGGGGCAGATTCGCGCCCCCCGGTATACCGGCGATCTGCGTGATCCCCTGCCGCTCCAGGAGCCTGATGATTATCTCCGCTCCGCTGTGTTGCATGTCTCCTCCTCCGTCTATCCGATTTAAAACGAATCACCAACCAAAAAAAAACCCCCGTCCGGCTCGCGCCGGCGGGGGTCTCTGGAAGCCGTTCTCCTGGTGCCCCTCTACGGCGCGACGCATGGTACACGAAGTACCAGTACTACGACCAGAATC
This sequence comes from uncultured Acidobacteriota bacterium, assembly GCA_964421755.1. Classification (GTDB taxonomy): domain Bacteria; phylum Acidobacteriota; class UBA6911; order RPQK01; family RPQK01; genus CAVUUN01. The sequence continues at coordinate 645 of CAYQYP010000540.1, read as the reverse complement.
AGCGCCGAAATCGAAAACCGCACCACTCTTGAATTCATGTTTTAATAAGTTGCTACTGAATTCTCAGTTTGCAACAAAAAGCGAAGCCGAATCAAGGAGAAAGTATTCCGCGGTTCGCGGTTACACGGTTAGACGGTTCGCGGTTGGTTCCCAGACTGTTTGGTTTCCAATCTTGACCCGCGAACCCTGAACCGTTGAACTCTGAATCGTCAAACTCGCGACTCACCTTCGTCCCAGTCGCTCGGATACGACTGATCGCCAGTCGGAAACCGTAAGAACCGCCGCCCATGCGAAGGGTGCGGCGAGCATCAATTGCACCGGCAGCAGGGGTACCAGGAAGCGTATTCCGACCGACCACGTCAGTCCGACGGCCAGGCTGTTGGCGGCCAGAAGGACGATGCACACGACACCGTATCGGGTGCTACGCAACAAGAGGGCTCCGAAAATGGCGCATACGAGCATCAGCGTATCTCTCATCGCGTATGGCCGCCATAGATGCCATATCTTGTAAACGATAAGCGTAGGAATCAGGTGCGGATTCTGCTTGATCCAATCCATTGCCCTCGACTGTCCGAATCGAGCGCGCGCCTTCTCATTTTCGAGGTTCGAGCCGGTCACAGGTACTGACTCGAAAAATCGCGCCTT
>CAYQYP010000539.1:0-7339 GCA_964421755.1 uncultured Acidobacteriota bacterium | reverse complement strand
CTTCACACCGCTAGCAACACCGAGCCAGCTGGCCGAATGCCGAATGTCCGACTTGGAAGTCGGACCAACCCCGCTGCTAGCCTGCTGACTGTCAGCCGGTCAGCGCGTCAGCTGGTCAGCTGGTCAGCCAGCTTTCCCGCTAAGGTAACGATGTTTCTCCCATCAAATACCGGTCGCACTCGCGTGCGGCCGCCCGTCCTTCGTTGATTGCCCAGACGACGAGGCTTTGACCTCTGCGCATGTCGCCGGCCGCGAAAACGCCGGGCACGTTGGTTCCGAATTTCCCGTAGTCGGCCTTGGCGTTGGATCGGGTATCGGTTTGAACTCCCAGCTTCTCGAGCAACTGGGTCTCGGGACCGAGGAAACCGAGCGCGAGGAGAACCAACTGGGCCGGGTAGATCTTGTCGCTGCCTGGAATCTCCCGGGGAACCGTCCGCCCGTTTTCCTTCACCCATTCCACGCTTACCGTGTGCAGTTCCTTGACCTTGCCCGCTGCGTCCCCGGCGAATCGTTTGGTCAAAACCGCAAAATCACGTGGGTCGCGGCCGAAACGATGGGTCGCTTCCTCCTGACCGTAGTCCACCCGAAAAACGCGCGGCCACTCGGGCCAGGGATTATCGAGCGCCCTGGAGTCAGGCGGGCGTTCCAGAATCTCCAGTTGTGTCAGGGACCGGCAACCGTGTCGCAGGGCCGTGCCCACGCAGTCAGTGCCGGTGTCTCCACCCCCGACCACAATCACATCGAGGTCCTTCGCCGAGATGTACTTGCCGTCCTTTTGACCGCTATCCAGCAGGCTCCGGGTGTTCGCATGCAGGAAATCCATCGCGAAGTGAATTCCGGCCAATGCTCGACCTTCTACCGGGAGATCACGTGGTCGTGTGGCTCCACCGCAAAGAATGACCGCGTCGAATTCCCGCAGCAGGCGGTCGACGGGGTAGTTGACCCCGACTTCGGCTCCCGTGATGAACCGGATGCCTTCCTTGGCCATCAGATCGATACGGCGCTGGACGATTCGCTTGTCGAGCTTCATGTTCGGGATCCCGTACATGAGCAACCCGCCGACCCGATCGTGCCGCTCGAAAACCGTCACCGAATGACCGACGCGGTTCAACTGTGCGGCTGCTGCCAGGCCCGCCGGTCCCGAGCCGACGATTGCAACCTTCCGCCCGGTGCGCTCCAGTGGAGGCTCAGGGGTGATCCAGTGTCTTTCGAATCCCTTCTCGATGATCGCGTGCTCGATATTCTTAATCGTGACCGGCGGCTCGTTGATTCCGAGCACGCAGGATCCTTCACAGGGTGCGGGGCACACCCTTCCAGTGAATTCAGGGAAGTTGTTGGTTTTCAGGAGCCGGTCGAGCGCGTCACGCCACTCGCCCCTGTACACGAGATCGTTCCATTCAGGTATCAGGTTGTTGATGGGGCAACCCGAGGCGGCGCCCCCGATAACGATGCCCGTGTGGCAAAACGGAACGCCGCAGTCCATGCATCTGGCCCCCTGACGGTGCAGGACCTCCTGGTCCGCGGGGCCGTGAAATTCCTGCCAGTCGTTAAGCCGCTGAGCAGGTGAACGGTCTACCGGAGTCTCTCTCCGAAATTCCATGAAGCCCGTCTGTTTGCCCATTCCCTGTCTCCCTCTCTCCCTGTCTCCTCTTGCCTTCTATTCCGCATTCCGCATTCCGCATGCGGCATTCTGTTTATTCCGCATTCCGCATTCGCTAGGTTCCGCCGACCCGCGCAAGATCACGGGCGTTCTGATCGAAAGCCAGCATGACCGCTTCCTCGTCCGACATCCCGGTCTCCTTGATCTGCTTCAACGCCTCGACGACTCGCCTGTAGTCATTCGGGTAGACCTTCAGGAATTGCTTAACACTTTCGGGCCAGTCGGAGAGGATCTTCTCGCCGCGGCAGCTTCGGGTATATCGGACATGCCGTTCGATCATCGCCCGGATGATCTCGATTTCTTCCGGGTCCTCGAGCGGGAAGAGGTCCGCCATCTGCCGGTTACAGCGCCGTGCAAAGAGGCCGTCTATGTCGAAAACGTAGGCGAAACCACCGGACATCCCGGCGGCGAAGTTTCTCCCGGTCCGGCCGAGAACGACGACCCGCCCGCCGGTCATGTATTCACAACCGTGATCGCCGACGGCTTCCACCACCGCGTCAACACCGCTGTTTCGGACGCAGAAACGCTCGCCCGCCATCCCCCTGATGTACGCCTCGCCGGCAGTCGCGCCGTAGAGTGCAACGTTGCCGATGATCACATTCTCGGCTGCGTCAAAGGTTGATCCCCGGGGTGGATACACGATCACTTTCCCTCCGGAAAGCCCCTTGCCGACGTAATCGTTGGCGTCGCCCTCAAGAATCATGGTCATGCCCCTTGGGACGAAGGCGCCAAAACTCTGTCCGGCCGACCCCTGGAAATGAAGCTGAATGGTGTCGTCCGGCAGTCCCTGGCTGCCGTACCGGCGGGTGATCTCACTGCCCACTATTGTTCCGACGACGCGATGCGTGTTGCGGATCGGCAGAATGGCAGAAACGGGCGTCTTGTCCCGCAGAGCGGGCTCACACAGCTCCATCAGCAGGGTTCTGTCCAGGGACTTCTCCAGACTGTGGTCCTGCCCGATTTGCTGATGCCGGCCGACTGATGCCGGAACGTCCGGCTGATGGAAGATCGCGGAGAAGTCCAGGCCTCTTGCTTTCCAGTGTTCGATCGCTCGCCTGGTCTCCAGCATATCGGCTCGTCCGACCATCTCCTCGATGGTTCGAAAGCCGAGCCGAGCCATCAGCTCACGGACTTCCTGCGCGACGAAGCGCATGAAGTTGACGACGTGGGCAGGATCGCCGGCAAACTTGGCCCTCAGTGCCGGGTTTTGGGTCGCTATCCCAGCCGGACAGGTGTTAAGGTGGCATGCCCGCATCATGACGCAGCCGAGAACCACCAGGGGCGCGGTGGCAAAGCCGAACTCCTCGGCCCCGAGCAGTGCACCGATGACGACATCCCTGCCGGTCTTAAGTTGACCATCGACCTCGACGGCCACACGGCTGCGGAGATCGTTCAGCAACAGGACCTGCTGCGTTTCCGCCAGCCCCAATTCCCAAGGGATGCCTGCGTGCTTGATCCCCGTGAGCGGGGAGGCGCCCGTTCCGCCGTCGTACCCGCTGATCAGGATCACCTCAGCGCGCGCCTTGGCGACTCCCGCCGCAATGGTTCCGACGCCGATTTCCGAAACCAGTTTGACGCTGATCCGCGCTTCGGCATTGGCGTTTTTCAGGTCGTGGATCAGCTCCGCCAGATCTTCGATCGAGTAGATATCGTGGTGTGGAGGCGGGGAAATGAGTCCCACCCCGGGCGTCGAATGGCGCACTTTCGCGATCCACGGATAGACCTTGTGACCGGGCAGCTGACCGCCCTCTCCTGGCTTGGCGCCCTGCGCCATCTTGATCTGCAGCTCGCGCGCGTTCACGAGGTACTCACTGGTCACCCCGAACCGACCGGAGGCAACCTGCTTGATCGCGCTGTTGAGAGAGTCGCCGTTTTTCAGCGGAACGTAACGGCGTGGATCTTCACCTCCCTCGCCGGTGTTGCTCTTGCCACCGATTCGGTTCATCGCGACCGCCAGCGATTCGTGCGCCTCCTGACTGATTGACCCGTAGGACATCGCCCCGGTCTTGAATCGCTTGACGATTGACTCGATCGGCTCGACCTCCTCAATCGGGATCGGCTGCGCGGGGAACTTGAGCTGAAAGAGACCGCGCAGTGTGCAGAGCTTCGTCGACTGGTCGTCAACCAGGTTGCTGTAAATCTTGAAGGTTTCGTAGCTGCCGGATCGGCAGGCGCGCTGCAGGTAGTGGATCGTCTGCGGGTTGAACAGGTGGTGTTCCCCGTCGCTACGCCACTTGAACTGCCCGCCGGAATCCAGAAACTGCTGGCTGACCGGTCGCCGCGGAAAGGCCTTTTCATGGCGGAGTTTCACTTCCTGAGCAATCTGGTCGATGCCGATTCCGGCGACACGCGAGGGCGTCCAGGTAAAATAGGCGTCGATTACCTTCTTGTCCAGGCCGATCGCTTCGAAGATCTGCGCTCCGTGATAGCTCTGGATGGTCGAGATGCCCATCTTCGACATGACCTTCAGGACACCCTTGCTCACCGACTTCACGTAGTTCTTGACGGCTGTCTTGTGCTCCAGCCCGGGCAGCATCCCCTGCCGGATCATGTCATCAAGCGTTTCAAAGGCCAGGTAAGGGTTCACCGCACTCGCGCCATAGCCGATCAGCAACGCGAAGTGGTGGACTTCGCGCGGCTCGCCGCTTTCGAGGATTAACCCGACCCGGGTTCGAGTCCCCTCGCGAATCAGGTGGTGATGCACCGCGCCGACTGCCAGAAGAGCCGGGATAGGCGCATAGAGCCGATTCAGACCCCAATCCGAGAGGATCAGGAACTCATATCCGTCGGCGATTGCCTCGCTGGCCGACCTGCAGGCTTCCTCGAGCGCTTTCTCGAGCCCCATCCCTCCCTCGTCGACGCGGAAGAGAACCGGGATGCTGAGAGTTTTGAAACCTTGGAAAGAACCTGTCGCTCCAGGCCCGGTGCCATCGAGATGGCGAAGCTTCTCGAGCTCCTCATTGGCGAGGATCGGCGATGGCAGCTCGATCTGGCGGGCGGATTCCGGCGTCGGGTGGAGCAGGTTTCGTTCCGGCCCGATGCTGGTCTCCACCGACATGATCAGCTCCTCGCGGATCGAGTCGACGGGCGGGTTGGTCACTTGGGCGAACAGCTGCTTGAAATAGTTGTAAAGCAACTGGGGACGGTCAGACAGCACTGCCAGGGGCGCATCATTACCCATTGACCCGACCGGCTCGGTACCATCGGTCGCCATGGGCGCCAGGATCATCTTCAGCTCTTCGTGCGTGTAACCGAAGGCCCGTTGCCGCAACCGCACGGTCTCGTGGTCCGGCGCGTAGACATGCGGCGGGTCGGGCAGATCGTCGAAGAGCACAAGGTTTCCCTTCACCCATTCGCCGTAAGGCCTCTCGGACGCTATCTCGTGCTTCAACTCGTCGTCCGCGATGATCCGCCCTTCCTCCAGATCGACCAGCAACATACGCCCGGGTCGCAACCTGCCCTTCTCGAGCACTCGCTCCGGCGGAACATCGAGCACACCGACCTCCGAAGCCATCAGCACCAGCCCGTCCTTTGTCACGTAATAACGGGAAGGCCGAAGGCCGTTCCGGTCGAGCACCGCGCCAATCCGAACCCCATCGGTGAACGCCATGGAGGCAGGACCGTCCCAAGGCTCCATCAAGGCAGAGTGGTACTCGTAGAAGGCTCGCACCTCGGGACTCATGGTTTCATGCTTGTTCCACGGCTCCGGGATCATCATCATCATCGCGTGCGGCAGGCTTCGGCCGGCCAAGACCAGCAGCTCCAGAACATTGTCGAACATCGCCGAGTCGCTGCCCGATTCATCGATCGCCGGAACGATATGCCGGATGTCCGTGCCGAACAGCTCCGACTGGAACATGCTCTCCCGGGCGTGCATCCAGTTGATGTTGCCTCGGAGGGTGTTGATCTCGCCGTTGTGAGCAAGGTACCGGTACGGATGGGCACGCGCCCAGTTCGGGAAGGTATTGGTGCTGAAACGCGAGTGCACCATCGCCAGGGTGGTTTTCACCGAAGGGTTGGAGAGATCCGGGTAAAACGGCAGCAGCTGATCCGCCTTCAGCATCCCCTTGTACACCAGTGTCTTGAACGAGAGGCTGGGTACATAGAACATGTTGCGCTGGGCGATCGAAAGCACCTTCCCCTTCTTCTCGATCCGCCGCCGAACCACGTACAGCTTTCTCTCGAAAGCCATGCCCGCCTGCGTGCCGCTTCCCCGCGCGATGAACACCTGCCTGATCGTCGGCTCAGACGCCTTCGCCGTCTCCCCGATTGCGGAGTTATCCGTGGGGACGGTGCGCCAACCGAGTACCTGCTGTCCTTCTTCCCGTACGATCTGCTCGAGCAGTTGCTCGCAACGGACCCGGTCTGCGGCAATCGAGGGAAGAAAGACCATGCCGACCGCGTAGTCTCCATAGTCGGGCAGCTTGATGCCCTGACGGTCGCACTCCTCCTGGAAGAACAGGTGTGGTGTCTGGATGAGAATGCCCGCACCGTCACCCGTGTTGCTCTCGCAGCCACATGCGCCCCGATGCTCGAGGTTGAGTAGAATTCTCAGAGCGTTGGAGACGATCTCGTGCGATTTCTTCCCCTTGAGGTCGGCGACGAAACCAACTCCGCAGGAGTCGTGCTCGTACCAGGGGTCATACAGTCCTTGTTTGGGTGGGGGTTCGGTGGCTTTCATGTCAGATGGTCCCTCCCTCGGACCGATCCGCTCAATATTTCTGAAGTCGAGGCATTTCCCCGCGAACCGGAAGTGAGAGGGCCTTGAGCGTCCGGTTCCCACAGCAACTTGAGAAAATCCTGCGCCGCGGGAGTCAGCTGGTGGTGCCGCCGGTAGATGATGCCCAGGGGCCGCACCAGCTGGCAGTCGGCCAGCGGCACCGCGATGAGCAGGCCGCTCTCGACTTCCCGCCGCAGCATTGGCTCCGGGAGAAGTGCAACTCCGGCCGTTTCCTCGATGGCTTTCTTGACGTTCTCGATGTTGTCAAACTCGAGCATCACGTCGGCTACGACGTGATGCTTTCTGAAGAACCTGTCGATGTGCTTCCGGATAGTCAGCTCGCGGTCAAAACCGATGTATCGCACGCCGTTGAGCTGAGACATCTCGATGCGCGCCAGACGGGCCAGGGGGTGGCGTGGCGAGCACGCAAGTACCATTGTCTCGTCGCGCCATTTCAGAGCCACGATCTCGCGCGACTTTCTGGGGTAGGAGACAAGTCCGAGGTCCACGCTGCCTTCTGCAACCTTCTGGTACACCCGTTCCGGATGCACGTATTCGATATGAACCGAGCTCCCCGGCCACAGCGCCTTGAACTTGTCGATATACTGATTCATGTCCCGCAATCCGACCGAGTAAATGGCCGCGATCTGCACCGAAGCCGTGACTCGATCATGGAGCTTGCCGATTGAAGCTTCGAGCGCGTCGAATTGCTGGATCAAGTTCCGGCATCCGTCGTAATACGCGCGGCCTTCGGAGGTCAGCTGGAGCGGGCGGGTCGAGCGGTCAAACAGCTGGACACCGAGCCGTTTCTCGATCTGGAGGACCACCTGGCTCACGGCCGACTGCGAAACCCGATTCATTTGCGCAGCTTCAGAGAAGCTCCGGCAACGAGCGACATCGCAGAACATCTTCAGGTAATCAAGCCGCATGAGAGGGAGTATAACATCGAATTTACTAAT
>CAYQYP010000538.1:0-3753 GCA_964421755.1 uncultured Acidobacteriota bacterium | reverse complement strand
TGACCGGGCAAGCAGAAGAAGCGGCCGAAGCGCCGCTCGTGCCTGAGCGAGCAACCGAAATGTCCGACTTGGAAGTCGGACCAACGTCCGGACCGACAGTGACCGGGCAAGCAGAAGAAGCAACGGACGCGCCGGTGGCTGAGCAGGCAGCGGAAGCAACGGAAGCGCCGGTGGCTGAGCAGGGAGCGGAAGCGGCCGAAGCGCCGCCCGTGCCTGAGCGAGCAACGGAAATGTCCGACTTGGAAGTCGGACCAACGTCCGAACCGACGGTGGCTGAGCAGGCAGCGGAAGTGGCCAAAGCGCCGCCCGTGCCTGAGCGAGCAACGGAAATTTCCGACTTGGAAGTCGGACCAACGTCCGAACCGACAGTGACCGGGCAAGCAGCGGGAGCAACGGAAGCGCCGGTGACCGGGCAAGCAGCGGAAGCAGCCGAAGTGCCGGTGGCCGGGCAAGCAGGGGCAGCAGCGGCAGCTACCGAAGCGCCGGTAGCAGAAACCGCGGTCCCAGAAGCGGCCGCGTCGGCAGTCTCCGCCCCGCCGGCCGTCGAGCAAGCGGCTCCCCGGGTTCCCGAACCGGAGCCGGTGAAGCTCACTTTCGCAGACCTGGTTCCGTGCGAGCGGAAGATCGCAACACATGTGGGGATACGTGACGCGGGATGCCCTGCCGATCCGTTTTTGCTGCAGGCAGTCAGGGGCAGCTGGCAGGCACGCATCTTCCCGAAGCTCGAATCGGAGCTCGAGATGCGATTACGCGAACAGGCTGAAGAAGAGGCGATCAATGTGTTCGGGCGCAACCTCGAGGATCTGCTCCTCGCCGCTCCGGCTGGACCGCGTCCGACCATGGGTCTGGATCCCGGACTGAGGACCGGGGTGAAGGTGGCTGTCGTGGAAGCAACCGGTCGTTTGGTGGTCACGACAACCATCTACCCGCACGAGCCGAAAAAGCAGTGGGATCAATCAATCGAGACGCTCAAGGACCTCGTTCAGACTTACAGTGTGGATTTGATCGCTATTGGCAATGGAACAGCTTCGCGGGAGACTGATCGCCTGGTCTCCGAGCTGTTGTCCAAGTATCCGGAGCTCAAAGCGACGAAGGTGATTGTCTCGGAGGCGGGGGCTTCGGTGTACTCCGCGTCGGAATTCGCAGCGCTGGAGTTTCCGAACCTCGACGTTTCTCTTCGCGGCGCGGTTTCGATCGCGCGACGTCTCCAGGATCCCCTGGCGGAGCTCGTGAAAATCGAGCCCAAGTCCATCGGAGTCGGTCAATACCAGCACGACGTCAGCCAGTCGCATCTAGCCAGGGTGCTCGATGCCGTAGTTGAGGATTGCGTTAATGCGGTGGGCGTCGATGTGAATACGGCATCCGTGCCGCTTCTCTCTCGCGTTTCCGGCTTAAATCGCGGACTCGCGGAGAGCATGGTTTCCTACCGCAACGAAAATGGCGCCTTTAAGAGCCGGGTTGATTTCAGGAACGTTCCCCGTTTCGGCGAAAAGACCTTCGAGCAGGCCGCCGGGTTTCTCCGAATCGTCGGCGGCGAGAACCCGCTGGACGCCTCCGCGGTCCACCCGGAAGCCTACCCGGTTGTCGAGAAGATCATCCAGGCAACCGGCAAGGACATCAAACAGTTGGTGGGGGACAGCCTGTTCTTGCGGGAACTGGTACCTGCGCACTTCACCGACGAACAGTTTGGCGAGCCGACGGTCCGGGATATTCTGAGCGAGCTCGAGAAGCCGGGCCGAGATCCCCGGCCGGAATTCAAGACCGCCGCCTTTAAGGAAGGTGTCAACGAGGTGAGCGACCTGCAGCCGGGCATGGAGCTCGAAGGTGTCGTCACCAACGTCACGAATTTTGGTGCTTTCGTCGACGTAGGCGTCCATCAGGACGGCCTCGTGCACGTTTCACAGCTCGCCAACCGTTTTGTCAAAGATCCGCGCACGGTGGTCAAGGCTGGAGATATCGTCAAGGTCAAGGTCCTGGAGGTCGACGAGAAGCGGAAGAGGATCTCGTTGAGCATGCGGACCGCTCCGCCGCCATCTGAAAGGCCCAGGGACCGCCGTCCCAGGCGGCCGCGCGCCGAAGGCAAGCAGGCGGCAGGACCTCGGCCTCCTCGGCCGCCCCGCCCCCCCATGCCAGCCGGTCCGGCGGACCGGGCGGCGGAGGGCCAGAAGCCTCCCGAGTCGGCGTCCGATCGCCCGTCCACGCCCGAGCGGCGATTCAGGCCGGAACCGCGCGGTGACAGGCGACCGCAACAGGGCGACAGGCGACCGCAACAGGGTGACCGGCGACCGCAACAGGGCGACCGGCGGCCCCAGCACGGCGACAGACGGCCGGAGCAAGAGGGACAAAGAAGCGCCCGGGGGGCGGAGCCGAAGAAGCCGCCCGAAAAGCCTAAGCCGCAAGCTGCGCCCCAGACAACCATGGCTGCTGCATTCGCCAAGCTCGGATGGTTCCCGGAGGGACAGGCGGACCAGAAGAAAGCCAAAGAAGAAAAGCGAGAGCCGGGAGAGTGACATGGGAAGGGGGAGGATACTGATCGCCAAGCCGGGGCTGGACGGCCATGATCGCGGAGCCAAGTACGTTGCGCATTTGTTGCGGGACGCGGGATACGAGGTGATTTACACCGGCATCCGGCGCAGCCCTGAGCAGATTGTGAATTCCGCGATCCAGGAAGACGTCCGGCTCATCGGGCTCAGCCTCTTGTCCGGTGCTCATAACGTGCTGTTCCGAAGAGTTGTCGATCTGCTCCGCGAAAAGGGTGCCGAGGACATCATGGTGTTCGGGGGCGGAACCATCCCGCCGAAGGACGTACCCGGCCTGGAGGCGATGGGGATAAGAGCCGTTTTCACCCCGGGTACTCCGGCTGAGGTCATCCTGTCAACGGTCTCGAAGTTACTCGGAGAGAACCGGAGTGCAGGAGCTAGTTGACGAGACACGCGCCGGCTCCGTTCGAGCCGCGAGCCGGCTGATCACACTGCTTGAAGACAATCCTTCCTTAGTCCCGCAATTGCTTCTCCGCGCCCGGGATTGGCCCCAGGTGGAACTGATCCTCGGGATTACGGGCGCACCCGGCGTGGGCAAGAGCAGCGTCGTGGACCGGTTGATTGCCGAGTGGCGTGTCGTCCGCCCGGACTGGAGGCTGGCTGTCGTCGCCGTGGACCCTTCTTCGGTTTTTACCGGCGGCGCGGTCCTGGGCGACCGGGTCCGCATGATGGCGCACGCCAATGACCCGCAAGTGTTCATACGCTCCCTGGCCAACCGCGGACACTTGGGCGGGCTGACCCTCGGCATACGGGGTATTATTCGGGTGCTCGGCTTGCTGGGCTGCCGATTGGTTTTCCTGGAGACCGTAGGCGTAGGTCAGAGCGAGGTGGAGGTGTCTTCGGTCAGCGACATCACCGCTGTCCTGCTGGCCCCCGGCCACGGCGACAGCATTCAGATGATCAAGGCCGGGGTACTCGAAACTGGCGATATCTTCGTGATCAACAAGTCGGACCGCGAAGGAGCCGAGCGGTTGAGTGCAGAACTGCGCGGCACACTGAAGTTCACGACTGCCCGTGTCCACGGCCTTCCGCCTGAGATTGTGAAAGTCAGCGCGGCGAGGAACAGCGGCTTGTCCGCCTTGAGGGAGGCGATCGAGGCGAGGGCTGAGAAGCTGGCCTCGAACCGGGCCACCATGCGCTCGAGCGGCGAGCGGCAGGAAGTGCGGGAATTTCTCCTCGAGGCGAGTCGTCACCGAATTTCTGCCGTCCTGGA
>CAYQYP010000537.1:0-1723 GCA_964421755.1 uncultured Acidobacteriota bacterium | reverse complement strand
TGCTTCGTGTTTAAATGTATCGACTTAGCGAATGATTGGTGGTCCGCTTACTCTCGCTCACTACCGTTCGCTTTCGTGCGCGGCTCCATTCGATCTCGCCCTCCGCACGACATCAGCCCATAACAAGTCCGTCAATACCTGCGGGCCGAACGCACTTCTCCGACCTTTTTCACCACCCTCGCTGCGCTTTTCAGCGGAGTAAGAGGGTTCTTGGCGCCAGCCACGATGTTGCTCAAGGCAAAAACCCGCTTACTCCGCTGAAAAGCGCTGCGTGCGCGGCTCTTCCTGACGGCGGTTGCTCGAGCTCGGCGTGAGAAATGCGAGCTAATGAAGCGTGTCCAAGGAAACAAGGGGTTGCGTGCAAAATCAAGGGGGTGTTGCCTCAAACGGCAATATTCCCTTGACTCTTACCATCCCCGTCAAATACAATTCACGTAATTAGTTATTTCACAAAGAGTTGCGTCCCACGTAAGGAGGAATGGATGAGAAGACTTGCCTCGTTGCTGTCGCTGTGTGTTGCCCTCGCCTCGATTTCGTTCGTTGCTGCTCAGAATTCCAAACCGGTCTACGCGCTGATCGGACAATGGGAGGTTGTCCAGTCCGAATCCAAGCTTTTTGAAGAGCTGTTCACCAAGTACCAAAAGCCCGTCCTCGACGGCTTTCTGGCGGACGGTACGCTGGTGGAATGGGGTTTTGACACGGCGGCGATCCACACCGCCGAGGGGTACACCCACTCCCGATGGATCGCCGCTGAAAGTCGGGCTAACGTGGAAAAGGCCATAATGGGCATCATGGCCGTGTTCGAAAAGATGCCGGCCGACCAGCGGACGAAAATCAACAAAGATTTCGACCGAATGATCAAGAAGCACCGGGACTCGCTGGTTGAAACGTCCGACTACCAGGCAAAGCCGGGTTTGTTCACGAAGGGGTACATCGTCGTGTCGACCTTCCAGGCCCAGCCGGGAAAGGGAAGCGATTTAGCGAAGTACTGGGCAAAGAGTCAGAAGCCCGTCTACGATCAGCTGTTCCGCGACGGGGTGATAATGTCTTATGGCGTCGATCACGAGCTGTTCCACACCGAGGAACCGGGTGCGATGTTCGTCTGGTACGTCATTGCCGACATGGCGGCGGAGGACAAGGTCGACCAGGCCTTCAATGCCGCCCGGGACAAACTCAGCCAGGAAGAACGCGACGCCCAGCGTAAGGCCATGGACGAATTGACGAAGAGGGAGAAGCACCGCGACTCCCTTTCGCTGATCCGTTACTACTCTGTCAGAGGCCTGACCCAGCCAACCAGCTAGCGCCGATGGAAGGTTTGACCACCAGGATCGCAGCGAGAAGCTCGCAGGGTTCTCTCCGTTGGTCCTGGTGGATGCCCCGCGTACCTTGTCCGTTAGGTGTGCTCAAAGTAGACTGATGAAACGCGGTTGAAATGACTGTCATCTTCCGGAATCGCATCGCGCGCCGCTCCTTTCTGCTTACGGCAGGCGCATCCGCAGCTGCCTTCTCAAAGTCCTTCGGCTCGAGTGCTTCCTGCAGTGCATTAAAAAAGGCCTGGGAAAAAATCGGTGTTTTTTTTGCGCCGCCGGCCGACCTCGCGGGTGACCTTGGGAACTACCGTCCGGTGCTTCTATTCGAGGACGGCCGCCGGGTGCAAAGCGCGCACGATTGGCTCCAGCGCCGCAAGGAGCTGCTGCGGAAGTGGCACTCTCTTCTAGGTGCC
>CAYQYP010000536.1:0-11081 GCA_964421755.1 uncultured Acidobacteriota bacterium | reverse complement strand
GAGGGCCGAGGCCCTGGCGGGCGATCTCTTTGTCGTTCGTCGTCGCCGATGCTCTGGCATCGACTCCTCCTCTCTTCTCGACCTCGCCTCGCCAGGGCCTCGGCAAACGTCACCGTATTTCTGAAACGAGGCACTAAGTGTGACGCCGCCGATCCTTAATCGGATTCGACTTTTCCTCGGTTGATGCATCCTATTAGTTGTATGCGGCTGAGAGGGGTGTCGCTCTGCTTACTGGCGGTGTGTCTGGCGACGCTGGCGGTGTATTCGGTCTCCTTCCCCGGCGAATTCCACTATGACGACTACCCGCTGATCCTCGACAATCCCCGGGTCAATGGCGACACTTTTCCCTTGTCGCTCTTCATCGATCAGTACGGCGGCAGACCGTTGACCATGTTGACGTTCTTCATCAACCACGGGACAGCCGCTGACGTTGTTTGGAGCTACCAGGCGATCAACCTTTTGCTCCACCTGTTCGCTTCCTGCCTGTTCTTTATCGTGGCAAGGCGGCTGTTCTCCAGCGTTTCGGGCACGGTTGCCGATACCGGGTCAGGACGCGAGCTCGCCGCGCTCTTTGCTGCCTTGGTATTTGCCCTTCATCCCCTGCAAACCCAAGCGGTCAATTACGTCTGGTCACGCTCGGTGATCTTGATGACTTGTTTCGGACTCCTGGCGCTTTTGATCATCAGACGGGCAGGATGGTTGGCACTGATCTTTTTCCAACTGGCGATTTGGAGCAGGGCGGAAGCATTGATCTTGGCTGTTCCGCTCGTTGCCCTGCGACCCCGCGCCTGGAAATGGGTGGTCCCGGCATCGCTGGTCAACCTTGCTCTTTTTGTCCGTTCCGTCTCGGTTTATTCACCGCGTGAAGTGGCCTGGAACCACTCCAACGCCCTGTCCTATTGGCTGGCGCAGCCTTACGTCTACTGCAAGTACCTGCTCCTGATGCTATGGCCGCGGGGTCTTACGATCGACCACGACCTGAAAGTCAGCGCCTGGAGCGCGGCTGCGGGGGCGGTGGCCCTCCTAGTCCTGGTGGCCATCCTTGTGCTGATGCGGCGACGGTTGCCGGAATCGGCGATCGGTTTAGCGTGGCTGGGTCTGGCACTCCTTCCATCGGCTGTAATTCCGAACACGGACCTGTTGAACGAAAGCCGTGCGTACCCGGCGATGATCGGCTTCGCTCTCGCGGTGGCTGGCATGTGGCTGGCGTTGAACCGTCCGGTCCCATTTCGACGGCGCTGGCCAGCGATGCTCGTCGCAGCTGTGCTCCTGGCTGGGCTTGTGGCCGGCACGTGGGAGCGGAACAGGATCTGGCGCACCGAGGTGGGTTTGTGGACCGACGCCGCAGCAAAGGCGCCCGGCAAGGGGCGTGTACATTACAACCTCGGGTCGGCTCTCGCCCGGCAGGGCGATGTCCAGAGAGCCCGGGCTCATTTCACACGCGCTCGGGATCTCGACCCGGCGGACGACTATAGCCACGCCGCTCTGGGCTACTGTTACGAGCAGGCGCAGGAGCTTCCATCAGCTCTCCGTTGCTACCGAAAAGCAATTTCTTTGAACCCAGACAACGACTACGCCCGGGAGGGCCTTGAGCGGATTCGGCTCAGGGTCGAACTTGAACGACCGGACGAAGGATTATAATATTCTCTGTCTTTCACAACCGCCGCCTGGCGTCTTGAGAAGCAAGAATTGAGGCACTCATAGTGAAGTATCTGAACCACCTGAACGCGATGATCGCGATCGTCGGAGTCTTGATCATCGGGAACACACTGCTGGATACTTTTTGGCGGCCGAATACCGCAAAGCGTCCAACGATTGACCTCACCTCCCCGCGACCAGCGAAGGCAGGAATCAACCCGAAGACCCCGCTGTCCACGCCACAGGGACGCAGGTCCTCCGCCTTGCCCGCCACCAACCGTGCTCCAATCGGGGGAACCCGCGAGACTCCGCAACCCGATCCGAGCGGACTCGCAGGGCAACCTGCCAGTCCGGCCGGCAATCCCGCTATGCCGGTCGAACGGCCTTCGGCCGCCCGAGGGAGTTCTGGAGTAGTTGGGCAACCTGGGCCCCTGGGTGGAGCGGTGGACAACTCGAGCGATTCGCTCCACCTGGAGGAGCCAGCGGGGGCAAGGAAAGTTGCCCCTATGCCGCCGCGACGCTACACCGGCCGACCCAACCCGCAATCGCGCCCAACTTATCCGGCGCCGCAGAACAACCGTGGAACAAAGCGGGATCAGCCGCAGGCGGATCCGAACGCACCCGCCACTCCACCACCCCGGTCCTCGATGCCCCAGTAGCGGCCGGGAGCCAGCTGACCCCGGATGCACGTTTTTTCTTTACGGTGAGTGCGGATCGTGCTCCGGTCTACACTCGTCACGCAGGTCTTGGAGGAGATCCCTGGCCTCACGCATAACATCCTCGACCTGCACGTCCTCGACAAACGACGCCTGGTGAGAGCAGTTGTCCTGAATGGTGTTGCGACCGCAGACCGGGCAATCAAGGCGCCAGGACAGAACCGGACGATGGCGCGTGCGCCACACAATCCCCGCCGTGATCATGTTTCCGCACCAATAGATCCCCACGGTCCGGGTCCCCGCAGCAGCAGCCAGATGCAATGGGCCCGAATCATTGGAGATCACCAGGGCCGCTCGCCTCAGCAATTCGAGGACGCCGCCCAACGACAAGTGACAGACCACTTCGGCCGTCTGCCCCATCTCCCGGCAGACACTCTGTGCAAGCGCCGCCTCGGACTGGTCGCCGGTGATTAGGATTCGATAGCCAACCCGGGCAAGTTGCTCGCCCACCTGCGCGAAGAGCTCCGGCGGCCAGCGGCGGCGCATGGCGGTCGCGCCCGGATGCAGGACAACAGTTGGCCGGCCGTCTTCTGGGACTGCCCTGAACGCCTCTTCCACGTCCGCCTCCCTCGCCGCCAGGCGGGGTTCGAGGGCTACCGGGGAAGCTCCGACCAATGCGACGGTTTCGAGATACCGAAGACTCTCCGGCTGGAAATAGACGTACCGGAGCCACCGATGCAGTGGAGCAGCCTCGGCAGCCCTGAGGCCCACCGTCAGAGTGGCACCCAGTCTGCTCACGAACGGGTTTGAGTACCGGCCGCCGCCATGCAGCTGCACAGCAAGATCAAATCTTTCCTCGGCCATTGAGTGGAAGAATCTGTCAAGGAGCGCGTCGTCGTTGACAAAATCCTCAGGCTCGCCGACACCCGCACATCGCGGAATGATGACGACCCTGTCCACGGGACCCGGGCGCCCGGTCAGGAATTCCTTATGCCACGGCTTCCCGAGCTGAACTATCTCAGCGTGTGGAAACCGTGCCCGAAGGGCTTCCAAAGCGGGAAGAGCAAAGACGTAATCACCGATCCCATTCGCCCGCAGAACCGCGATCTTTCGAACGGACAGCGGGGATGGCTGTTGGGAAGAACGCATGGATTCCTTTCTTAGAATCTGAGGGGGGCCCGCGGATAACGCGGATATGACGCGGATCTCGCGGATAAAGGCACGCCCGGACGTTGCGGGCGTGCCTTTATCCGCGAGATCCGCGTCATATCCGCATTATCCGCGGGCCCCCTCCGGTCCCTGACCTCCAGGCCTGCTCAGCAGGCGCTCGGCGGCGACAATCACTTCGTCGACCGTTATTTTTTCCAGGCAAATGGTGCCAATGGGGCATTCGTCGTAGCTGCACGGGCGGCAGTCGACTGGGTGAAATATGGCCGGATGGATTTTGTCATCCAGCGCCGCCCACTCCTCGGGTCGGGTGCTTCCGAACAGCGTGATGCTCGGCGTTCCGAGCGCATACGCAATGTGTGCGGGGCCCGAGTCGTTTGTTATCAGAAGATCGAGCGAGCCAATCACACCTCCCAGAAGGGCCAGGGAGGTTCGACCGGTCAGATCACAGACCACCCCGCGGATCCCCGAAACAACCTCGCGCAGTATCATCCGGTCGTCTTCGGTTCCGATTATGACGGCGGAGCCTCCCAGGCGGTCTGCCACTTGATTGGCCACCGCCGCAAAGCCCGCCGCTTTCCAGCGTTTGGTCTTCTCTCTTGCTCCCGGATGGAGGCCGACCAGCGGGTGCGGCAACTGGGACAACATTCGGCCGGCTTCATCGCGACAGTCTTGACTGACGGGGAACTCGATAGTTCGATCGTCACAATCGATCCCGAGGAACCTGGTGAAATCCAAGAGGCGGAGCACCTCGTGGCGGTTTACCGGGTAGGGAAATGCCGCTTCAAGCCTGCCCGGCGGATCTCCTTCGCGAACGAAGCCAACCGTCTGTCTAGCGCCCAGCATGAGAGCAACCGGATTGGAATAGACCCCGGAGCCATGCATCTGGACCACAAGGTCAAAGTTCTTGGCCTGCATTTCTCCCAGGAAGTGCAGGCACTTTCGCGCCTCGAAGAACTGATCCGCGATGCCGGGAAACCCGGGGAAAGGAACGAACCGATCGACCGAGCGGAGGCCGGCAACCAGCTGCTCGAACATCGGCAGCGCGATCAGGCTGATTTCGGCTTCCGGAAATGCACCCCGGATCGCCCGCAGTGCAGGCGTCGCGCAGATCAGGTCGCCGAGCCGAGACGCCCGGAGAATTCCCACCTTGCGGATCGGCCGGGACACGCGAGCAATGAAACCCGGCTCAAATGGGTCGTTCATTCCCAGCGAGGATTCCGACCGCCGTAAGCACCGGTACCGTTGGATTCCTTGAACGCCCGGCTTTCGCGCGGACGCGCCTCGTTTACGGTCAGCGCCCGACCATCGACTTCCTTTCCGTGGAATTCGCGAATTGCCTTCTCTCCCTGTTCTCTGGAGGACATTTCGACAAACCCGAACCCTCGCGAGCGGCCTGTCTCGCGGTCAGTGATCAACACGGCTGATTCCACCTGACCTGCCTGCGCGAAGAGTTGTTCGAGGTCCGAAGTGGATGTGCGGTACGAGAGATTTCCGACGTAAAGCTTCATGGTCATACTCTTATTCTTTTTCCTCCGTCAACTGGAGTGGAAGAGGGGGCGGGGCCGGACGACGGTGCCGGGTCGCTTCCCTCCCACAGATCACTACCTGCTCTCGAGTAGCGATCCCGACTACCGACTGCCTGTCGACCAATAGACATCAATCAAATCTGGAAGCTAGAGAGAAGGTTAGGAAAAGCATAGCGCAGGGCCGGGCGCCCTTCAAGCGCCCGGCCGAACCCAGCCGAGGACCTGCGGCGAACTTGAGCTTGGGCCGCCCGAGGGATAATCTGGAGTGGAGGGTAGATCGGAAGAAGGGCGATGATGTTTTTCGTTCTGTTTTCGGCCGCGGTACTCTCCCTGCCCCTACTTGCGCACCCCGCGCAATCAGCCAGCCGGGAAGAGGTTAAGGCGATCCAGGTGACCTTGAAACAACAAGGCTACTCACCAGGACCGATAGACGGCATTCTCGGGTCAAGAACCGCCAAGGCTCTCCGGGAATTCCAGAAACACAAGAAGTTGCCGGTGACAGGCAAGATCGATCAAGCGACGGCGGAACAACTCCAGGCGGCCATCGGCCCCTCGGCCCCGACCAACCTGAGGGCTGTGGAAATCAAAGCGGAGTGACGAATCTTCGAGATTCGCCCCAAGCAGGAGGAATCATGGCGGAAGCGGATGTGTGCTCAGGATGTCAGGGAAGCGGAAAGTGTACTACCTGCGACGGAACCGGCCAGATGCGCGGTTGGTCTGAAGGCAAACCATATATAGCAGACGTAACGCAGGGGGAGGTCAACCCCGACCGCGGACAGAAAGCCTGTTCGCGCTGCCTGGGCACGGGCACCTGCCAGGCGTGTCTTGGATCGGGCAGGGCCAAGTAAAGACACGACCCAAGGAAGCTCACAACCAGGGCGACACCGGGTTTCAGGTTCGCTCACGGGGACAATCCGCGCACTTCGCTGAAAAACGCTCCGTTTGCGGTTCCGTTCGGCTCGACGACCCGGGTGCGTGTGCTCCAGTTTCGGCCAGAAGGGAGCTGTTCAGCTCGAGCTGGTCGCCTGGCGTGCGTGACCGAGCGGTTCAGAACCGCAAGCGGAGCGCTTTCGAGCGAGAGCGCACGGATTCTCACCGGAAGCACCCAGCTCGCAGCCAACTGTTACGATTGCAGCAAGGACGACACACGAAGTCGTTACTTCAGCACGGCCAACTCGCGCCCCACAGTCTCGAAGGTGGCGATCGCGCGATCCAGTTGCTCCCTTGTGTGAGCCGCCGAAATCTGCACCCTGATACGAGCCTGGCCCCTCGGTACGACAGGGTAGCTGAAACCGACTACAAAGATCCCAAGCTCGTTGAGACGTCGAGCCATTTCAACGGTCAACCGCTCGTCCCCCAGCATTATCGGCACGATCGGGTGGATGCCGGGCTTTATGCTGAACCCGCGTTCGGTCATCTTTGACCTGAAGTAGTTGGTGTTACCGGATAGCTTGGTCACGAGCTCGGGCCGTTCCTGCAGCAAGTCGAGGGCTCTCAGGGTACCCGCGACGACGACCGGCGCGAGCGTATTCGAGAACAGGTAGGGACGCGACCTCTGTCGCAGAAGAGAGACCATCGGGCCGCTGCCGGCGGTAAAGCCTCCCGACGCTCCGCCCATCGCCTTTCCCAACGTGCTGGTGAGGATGTCGATACGGGTCTGGACCCCGAAATGCTCCGGCGTCCCACGCCCGGTCGGGCCTATCAGTCCGGTCGCGTGGGAATCATCGACCATGACCAGGGCATCGTATTTGTCAGCGAGGTCGCAGATCTCGGGCAACGGTGCCAGGTCACCATGCATGCTGAACACACCATCCGTCGCGATCAAGCGAAACCGCCTGTCGTTCGATTCACCGAGCTTGGTCTCCAGATCCTGCATGTCCAAGTGCCGAAAAATCTTTCGCTGCGCTTTGCACAACCGCACTCCGTCGATGATGCTGGCGTGGTTCAGCTCGTCGCTGATAACACAGTCATCGGGTCGCAGGAGAGTCTCGAACAACCCTCCATTCGCGTCAAAACAGGACGTGTAGAGGACCGCGTCCTCCGTACCGAGGAACTGCGCGATCCTGGCTTCCAGTTGCCTGTGGAGGTCCTGCGTACCACAAATGAAGCGGACGGAGGCCATGCCAAAGCCGTGGGTCTGAAGCCCGTGACGGGCAGCATTCAGGATTTCCGGATGGTCGGCGAGCCCCAGGTAGTTATTGGCGCACATGTTGATCGCCTCGCCGGATTCCGTGCGCACAAGCGAGTTTTGCGGGGAGACAATGACACGCTCTTCCTTGAAAAGTCCTGCCTCGCGGATTTGCTGCAGTTCGTCTCTCAACCAGCTGTCGTATTTGGCGTTGTGGTGCATATGGTCCTGCCGTTGTTAGAACGAGTATTTGAGAGCGACTTCGATTTCGCGTGCTCTTCCTGCGCCAAAAATCTTGCCGTATGTGGAAGTGTCCAGCACCGCCACAGGATCGTCGAAATTAACCTTGTTGAATGCGTTGAAGAACTCCACTCGTAGCTCGACAGCATCCCCGTCAGCGAATCGTGTCTGCTTGACGATGCTGACATCCCAATTCTGATACCCGGGTCCTTCCAGTATGTTACGCCCCGCGTTTCCGAAAGAGTAAGCGCCGGGAGCCGTGAAGTGCTCGGTTGCGAACCACCGATCGATCGAGCGTTCGGCGGGATTAAGTCTGCCCGATCCGATTCGGTCTGGCCGCTCGCCGCTCAAGCCGTCGTTGTTGGTATCACCAGCCATCAGAACCGAAAACCGGTCGCCATTCTGTATCCTGGTGATCCCGGTCAGCCGCCAACCGTCCACGATCCACCGAATCCAACTATCGCCGAGATCCGAGGCGAGCGGTCGTCCGCGGCCGAAGGGAAGATCGACGATGTACCGAAGCGAAAAAACCCGCGTCGGAGACCATCCGGCCGGCGCCTTCTCTGCTCTAAGATTCCGCGGATTGGACGGAAGGTTCGAAAAGCTGTCGCTGAAACTTCTGCCAACACGAAAGCCGGAGTCGATTGAAAATCCGCCCGAGAATCGACGCTCCGCGCCAAGATCCAGGGCGTGCTCGGTGTAGGATCCACTGTTTGTGACGAGAGTGAAACGGCCGAGTTCCTGGTTGGGGCGCCGCGGCTGGTAATCTCCGGTCCCGGGCAGGGGAACGTTTCCGGGGATGACTCGAATCATCCGGGTGCCCTTGTTGCCGTCATAACTCGCCTCGAAGCTCCAGTCTCGAAAGAGCTCGCTTTGCAGGCTCAGATCCCACCCTTGGTAGTAGGGACTGCGCAGGTGCGGGTCGATACCGCGCACCGACAATTCAGCCGGCGCGGCCGCCCGAAAAGGATCTGACAGATCGATTAACGGCTCTTCAACAGGCGATTGGGCAACCTCCGACCAATAAAAAGGATAGTTGTGCCCGAGGTAATTCAGGAAGTACCCGGGCGCAGCCGATTCATAGCTGATTCCGTAAGATGCCCGGATAACCAGGCGGCTTGTCCCAAAAGGATTGTAGCTGAAACCGAATCGCGGTGCCCAGTTGTTCCAGTCTGTCAACACCATGCTCCCGGAATCGTCCGGCAATCCCTGTGAGATCGCCTCGGCGCTTCCCGCCACGACCAGATCGCCGGCGGGCGACGGTTCGAAAAGGAGCGGTGCAAAGCCGGAGACGTTCGCACGCGCTGATGCGTACGGCGGATAGACGCTGTAGTTCAAGGAAAATGAGGCGGTGAGCCGAGGCGTCACTTTCCAGCTGTCCCGGAAGAAAAAGAGCCAGTTAGAACCCCGGAGGTCGCTGCGGTCCGAACCAACTGCCCGCGAGGCCACCTCCGGCATCCCGAGCAGGAAATCCGCGAAGGCATCGCCCGTGTAGTAACCGTTGAATACGAAGCGGCCGCGATGCGATCCCCCGAACCGGTAGTTGTTGTACTGGCGCAGATCAAAGTCGGCGCCAAAGCGAAGCGTGTGTGACTCCAGGGCGTAGCTGAGAGTCACGTCGGGGAAGAGGCCGTTGAATGTCGAGGTAACCGGGGAGGAACTGTCTCCGAACCCGGCGTAGCCCGAGAGGGAAAACTCCGGGTACCCCTCATCCACCGGATCAGACACGTTCAGCCCTGATATACCCAACGAGTTGATCAAGCCCGACTGGCCCGAGTTCCGGGACAGCCGCTCGTTGCGGCTTCGCATGAGACGGAGCGTGCCGTCTACGCTCACTCGCTTGCTGAAACTCCGGTTCATGTACAACCGAAGATCCTCAGAACCAAACTGCTCGTCCGCCACGAACGCCGGCAAAGGGTGAACCCGGACGGCCTCTCCGCTCGTCCGGCTGTAATCGATCGAGAGCTTTGACTGATCGGCGAACTGATAGTCAACCTTCTGTGAGAATGAATCCTGGTTGTGAACCACTGGCTGGTTGTTCACATAGTTGCGGTCGGCGTCGGTCCGGTTCGGATCGGCCAGGAGCACGAGCAATCGTCTGGCGACCGGATGAATGCGCGAATCAGGCAGCCGGTTATTTTGAAAAACCTCGCCGCTCAGTGGATCCCTGAGTTGTACTCCGTCGACCGACAGCAGAGATCCAAAATCTCCCACCTTCATGGCCGCTGTCGGAAGGTGGGAGAGCAGCGTTGAACCCTGAACAATTCGCAGCCCGTCGTAGCTGCCGAGCACCTGGATCTTTGCATTGAGCGAGACGGCAAGACTGAAACCGAACTGGTTCCGTTTATATTCGGGCAACGGTTCGCCGACTGGATCGAAGAAATTGCGGGCATCCAGATTATCGTTTCGATGAAACTCGTAGACGCTGCCGTGCAGGCGGCCTCGCTTTCCAGCGGGAAACGGATTCAGGGTCGATTCCAAGTCGAAGACCGCGGCAGCGGTGGTGGCGACCGGAGGCACCAGCCGGATTTCGAAATCGCGGATGGCGGCGAGATCGGGATCAAGTTCCGGCGGCACCTCTGCGGGCTGCCCCGGCGACTGCAACACGAGCCGCTTCTGACCCTTTTCCTGTAACTGAATCTTGAACGTCACCGCGGTTGTCTGCTCGGTCACGACCAGGTGAAGATCGTTCAGAACACCAGACTCGACAATGTCTGCCGGAATTCCTTCCAGAGCCACGGAGTAGTCGCCGTCTGGGAGACCGAGCGCGAAGTCACCGAGCGGCCCGGTCGCACACCGCAGTTTTTCGCCGCTGTCGAGGTTGGTGACAACGACGGAAACATCGGCCAGACCCTTCCCGAATTCATCAAGAACCTTACCCTGGACGTCGGCGCCGCGTAATGAGCCCGAAATGACCATGAAGATCCAAAGGAGGGCAACCAGCCGTCTCAAGATCACAGCAGCAACTCCCCATTAACCACCATTTGGGAGATGGGGAAGGAAACGACCACGTCGGATTCCGAGGTCGGCACGTCCAGCTGGAAACTGACTGTCTGGTCGGAAGCCGCCACTACAGGGTCCGAATCGATCTGGCGTGGAAAAACGAAACGCGCACCCAGGCCGTCCCCCCGCGGAGGGAAGTAGGCAACGACCGGGACGTTCGGGTGCCGGACCGTTGATAGGTAGACCCGGTTCTTCACTGTCTCCAGGGTTTGAGACTGGAAGAACTGTTTCATACTCCGTTCGGTGTCCGGGTCGTTCGACCGGAAATTTACGGTGACGACGATAAAATTCTGCGACGGACGTTCAAGTGCCCGAACGGCAGCTGCGAGCTCCTGTCGCCGCACCTCGTCTAATTCTTCATGCCCGCTGCCGAGCTCCGCAAGTCGCAAGAGGGCCTGCCGGATTGGGGGAGCGGAAAGAAAGCGAACAAAGAAGGTGCTGTACAGCTCCTTCTCTCCAAATACTCCGCTTCCGATTCCTCCAACCAGCCGGGTGTACGTCTGTTGCCTGGCCCAGGCGGACTTGTTCAAGACAGCAACGGTTTCTTCGAGGCTCGCGGATTCAATTGGCTTCCTGGGAGGGGTGACCGGGTCGGCAAAACCGAACGAGAGGAACAGAAGAAACGCGCACATCACGATTCGGGACACACCAGCACCTCGGAAACTTGAGAGTTGTTACTTTATCGTTCGAGGGGTCAGGAAGCAAGGCCGCCGGCGCTTC
>CAYQYP010000535.1:0-12983 GCA_964421755.1 uncultured Acidobacteriota bacterium | reverse complement strand
CCCCTCCCCCCTCCCTTCCCCCGCCCCCTCTTCCCCCCCCGCCGAGATTTGCTGACCCACAGGCGCGCGATCCTCGCTCATCGTCAGAATCCAGAGCAGTTGCTTGAGATCCGGCCAGTGGTCTTTGTTCTGCCCTCTGCCCGCTGCCTGCTGCCCTCTGCCCTCTGCCCTCTGCCCGCTGCCTGCTGCCCTCTGCCCTCTGCCCGCTGCCCACCTCTAATACCATTGCGTTGTATCCCGCGGGAGGGGTATATAGGCCTCATGGTCCCTCAGAACTTCGGCAAGTATCAGATTCGCGAAGTGCTCGGTCAGGGTGCAATGGGCGCCGTGTACAAGGCATGGGACACCACGCTCAACCGTCTGGTCGCGCTGAAGATGATGGCACCCTCGCTGTCGGCTGACCGGGAACTCAAAATCCGCTTCTACCGGGAGGCTCAAGCCACGGCTCAGCTTCAGCATCCGAACATCACGACCGTTTACGATTTTGGAGAGGTCGAAGGCAAGCTTTTCATCGCCATGGAACTGGTCAACGGCGGTAGCCTGAAGGAACTGATGGCCCAGGAGATTTCGTTCGACCGAAAGGTCGATTGGATGATCCAAGTGTGCCGTGCCTTGGCATTTGCACACCGCAGCGGCATCGTTCATCGGGACGTCAAACCGGGCAACATCCTGGTCAACGCCGATGGAGCCGTCAAAATCCTCGATTTCGGAATCGCGCACCTCGATAGCTCGGATCTCACACAGACCGGCACCTGCCTGGGTACGCCGGAATACATGTCGCCTGAAATCGTCCGCGGTCAGAAGGTGGACGCAACGTCCGATGTCTTCTCGACCGGCATCGTGTTTTACGAACTGATCACCGGACGCAAGCCGTTTCACGATCAGTCGCTCACCGACCTGATGCATAAGATCCAAAAGCTCGATCCCCCGCCTGTTTCGACAATTGCGCCAAGCACTCCGGCGGCGATCGACAGAATCGTGGCGCACATGCTCCAAAAGGATCCGGCCCGACGGTATCAGGATCTCGATCAGGCAGCCGATGACCTGAAAGAGCTGCAGACGGACATGATCCTCGAGCGTGCCGAACGCGTTCGCGAATTGAAGAAGGTCCATGCCGAGCTCGCTTCCCTGCTCCGTGGGCCTGCAGACGACACTGAGGCGATCTCTATCCTGACCGCCCGATATTCGGCCCAAGCCGCCACACGACGGGAAAGACTCAGGGATTTCGCAAATCCATCCGATACCCGAGTGACGCTGAGCAGCCTGGATGAGGAGTTAGCCGAAAGCCGACGGCTTGCCGAGTCCGTCCGGGCGTTTATCAGCAGCGGGGAGCTCGATTCGCGCCGGGAAACCTACCGGCAGGTTGAAAACTTGCTAAGCGAAGCGAACGAGGACATGCGGGCAGGCGACTACCAGGCAGCGCAAGCGAGCTTGCGCCGTGCGCTTGAGCTTGCTCCCGAACATGGCGAAGCGACCGCCCTGTTCAGGCAGCTGAACGCTCACCGAAGGCGCGGCGCATCACCGGCGGCAGGCCTTCCCCCCGGGGACGGCGAGGCTCGCGCGCACGGGCAGACTGGAAGGATTCAGCCGCCCCCGTTTCCATCGCCTCAATCGCCGGAGCCGCCTGCTCAAACGCCTCCACCGGGTCCTCCACCCGGCCCTGCTCCCGAACCCGCCTCGATGCCAGATTTCGGATCCGAGCCCGGACGCATTGGTCAGTTTCTAAGACGGACCGACGTCTGGCTTGCGGCCGCAGGCTTCCTGTTGCTGTTCGGAGTGCTCGCTGCTCTATTTCTCCTTCGGGAAACGGACTCGGATCGGGTCAGCGCGGCCGAGTTACGGATCAGAGCCATGCTCTCCGAACGTAAGTACGTTGACCCCTCGGCCCTTCAGCCGCTGATTGCGGATCTTGACTTTGTGACGTCCCATGGCGGCAACAAGGCACTGGTGATTGCAAGTCTTTCAGAGGTCAAGGCTTACTACCTGGAACAAGGCAACAAGGCCGAATCGGCGGGCGACTATCAGAACGCTGCCCGGATCTTCCGCATCTTGGCGGGGCCGCTCCGTGAACCGAGCTATGACCAGCAGGTTCGCCGCCTGGACGGCCTGTCCGCGAGAGGCCAAGTGGAACCGCCACCGGCCAGCGATCAGCCCGAACCGCCGGTAAGCCCTCCGGTAGCCGACCCGGTGGTCGTGCAGAAGAAGCCGGCTCCAGCCGGTCGCCGGCCGCCTAAGACGACCACTGCTACGGTTCTTCCACCGGTAGATTCGAATGCGGCAGAAAATCTGCCGACACTAACCGAACC
This sequence comes from uncultured Acidobacteriota bacterium, assembly GCA_964421755.1. Lineage (GTDB taxonomy): Bacteria > Acidobacteriota > UBA6911 > RPQK01 > RPQK01 > CAVUUN01. Next base: position 10,677 of record CAYQYP010000535.1, on the reverse strand, counting down.
GGCAGTCGACCCCCGAGTCCCGGAGCTCAAGAAGCGGATCGAAGAACGGCTCGCCCGCAGGAGCCTGATTCCTCCGGCTTCTCCGAACGCCCGAGACCTCATCGCCGACCTGCAGAAAATCGCACCCGGAGACCCCGACGTCGCGACGTTCAGAGTATCGCTGCGCCAGGCCATGGATGCATCGGTCGGTGAATTGATTTCCCGCAAGGACTATTCCGGCGCCAGGAAGCTGCTGGAGCGAGCCTCGGCCTCCCTTCCGGATGACCGCAACCGGTGGGCAAACAGGCTGGCGGAGGTCGAGAAGGCGATGCTCGAACTGGAACTGCGCGTCCCGGTGCGCCATATGCACTCCAAAGACAACTCGTGCGAGGGCGAGCTCTTCTTCAGCGGTGCTTTTATCCGGTACGACACGAAAGGTTCCCACCGCAGAACGTTGAGTTTCGGCGCCATCCGCAGGCTCAGAACATCGGCGGTTGAGCTTACCGTCGATCTCACCATAGGAAACTGGTACACGTTTCAATACGTCAACGCGGAAGACGCAAAGGCAGTCGAGGAGTGGCTGCTCCTCCGGTATGCGAAACAGAGCCAGCCGACGGCAACCGGCCACGAGATCCGAACGGGGAGCTAGCCATTTCGACCGCCGAAGTTCAAAAGCTCGCCAACCGGGCCGAAAAGCGGCGGATTCGCATTTGGGAATCCGCCGCTTTTCGGCCCGGTTGGCGAGCTCTCACGGACAGGCGAGAAGTTCAGGCGGCCTTGCGGACGGTCGTTATGGCTTTCGACTCGACACCTGCTGGTAGTAGGAGAGCACCGACGGAGACACCCACTGGCCGGGGGGCTGGTACCCGGCACAGGCTTTGAACAACCGCTCCGCCTCGGCCTTCGCCTTCACGTCTGTTTCCCCGCTCAAAAGAAACAACGAGTACTGGCTCGCGCCGGCAATGAACAGGGCGGCCTTTCTATCGGGACAGTTCTTCTGGATGATTGGTCCTGCCTCCTTGAGCGCGACCGGGTAGTTACCACGGAGAAAAGGGGCGAGGCAGCGCTTCAGATCGCAGGTTGGATCGGGCTTGGGTGGTTGGGCAGCGGCCGTGGAAGATGCGTCAGCAGGAGGCTTGGTCACGCTAGTTTGTGGAATGACGGCCGGTTTGCCGGCCGAACTGGATGCCTGCTTCGCCGCCGGAGGGTCGTTTTTGACTGTTTCGACAGGCTTTGGTTGACTTTGCTCTTGCCCGTTGTTGCCGGCCTTCGTCCTGTCGATGACAATTACTCCGAATTCTCCCGACTGGATTCGGTCGAAATTCTCCTGAAGGATTTTGTAATCGTCGGGAAATGCACGGATAGCCTCCTGCTTGTCTTCCTGTGTGTAAAAGTCGGCGGCACTGTCTTTATCACCCGACGCGTCATAGCAGAGTCCGGCGTAAAAGTAAGGCGTGTACCGAGGGGACGTCGCTGAAGTCTGGTGCTGGGAGATGGCTCGTCTGAGCAGGACAATCGCTCCTTTGTAGTCCTTGACCCTGGCTTTGTCGAGGCCCGCCAGGTAGGTTTTGTACCATTCGGGGTCAGACTGGCCATAGAGACCCCGGGCCGCGGGCAGAAGCCCCATGCCCAGGATCAGAAACAACATGACTGAAGTCCTTCCAATCCTGCGCATCCGCTTGGTCACCTTTCCTTGAAACTCTCGGCCGCCCGGTCCGCATCGTAGTCCGGGAACGAGGTGGTCAGCTCTCCGCCGCCCTTTTCAGGAACTTCGATGGATACGGTCAGGTCGTGGGGTGCAATCTGACGGTTTCGCAAAACCAGCGAGTACCGACCGGGCGGAAGCAGCAGCCGGGTCGGTGTTGTGCGGCCCCTGAGCGACTCGATTTCCTTTCCCTGGCTATCCTTCACCGAAACGACTTCCGCCCAAGGGGCGACATTCAAAGAAAAGGGGGCAGGAGTCGGCACAACCGTGGTTGTGCCTGAAGACAGGCTTGCCGGTCCGGTAGCCTGACGATCGACCTTCACCGGCACCTGTGGCGGCTCGGGAGATCGGCTCGGCCCTTGGCTAAGAATGAGGAACAGTGTGCCCGCAATCCCCAGAACCAAAACGGGAACCGCCCAACGGACCCACTTTCGACTGCTGGCAGCCGGGCTCGTCAACCGAGGCTTCCCCACTCGTTCGGCAGTTGTCGCGCGGGCGAGAACCGTCTGGTCCGCCGCAGGTGATTCGAACTGCCGAGGCATGTCCGACCAGGCTGGTTCGTCGGTTGCCTCAGCGGGTCGCACAAGAACGGTTGCCTCTTCGGGCGGGTTGTCAGCAAAAACAAACGCGCCGCCCTCCCCGGGTGCATCATCAGCCGAGCGCACGGCGGTTTGCTCCGCTGGGAGTTCGGTGAGAATTGGGGTCCCCCCTTCCGGCGGCGCTTCAACAGCCGGCATCCATGGTGGAGGCAAAGGCTCCGGACGACTCTCCCAGGGAGGCGGTACGGCTCGCTCAACCGGAGCCGCATCCACTAAACGCGCAGGAGAGACGGGGGCCGGTCCTGGCTCGAAAGGAGGCGGTGCAGGGGGAAAGGCGGCCGGTTGGAGTACGGTTTCTCCCTCGCCTGTGCTCCGAGCATCCAACGACTCCGGGGCGGGGGCTATTTGCTCCTCGGCAGGCGGCACCTGAACCGGCGGGGCCAACGGGGCCAAAGTTGGCTGTGTCTCTGCTATTTGAAGACTCGCGGCGAACCGGTCGACGTCGTTGCGAAGGTCATCGGCACTCCTATGGCGCCGCTCGACATCCTTTTCCAGGGCCTTTTCTACAATTCGTCGCAAACCATCGGGGCACCCCGGCCAGTAATCCGTGATCGGAACCGGCTGTTCGGACACGATTCTGTGTATGACGGCGATATTGTGGTTCGCCTCAAACGGCCGATGGTAGCAGAGCAACTCGTAGAGGATCACGCCGACGGCCCAAATGTCGGTTGCGGGGCTGGCGACTCCGAGAGTGCAGAGCTCTGGGGACATGTAGGAGACTGTCCCCAGCAGCGAGCTGGTCTGCGTCTGCGCAGACGTGGTCAGCCGCGCGATGCCGAAATCGAGGATCTTGACCGTTCCGTCGGGCAGGATCCGGACATTACCCGGCTTCATGTCCCGGTGCACAACCTGCTTGTTGTGGGCGTGCTTCAACCCGCTGCAGATCTGGCTGATAACGTTTAACTTCTGACCCAGGTTCCAGGCGGTCTTGTGCTCAATCTGTTCTCTGAGATCCTCCCCGTCGAGGTATTCCATTACGATGTAGGGAACGCCTTCGTGTTCTCCGCAGTCGTGAATCACGACGATGTTCGTATGGCGGAGATTGCCCGCTGTTCTCGCTTCCTGGTAGAAGCGCTCCCGCTGCTTGGGGTTCTCGAGCAGGCTGGGCGACAGCACCTTGACTGCCACGACGCGGTCAATGATCGGATCCCGGGCCTGGTAGACGACACCCATGGCGCCGCTTCCCAGAGTGGTCAGGATTTCGTACTTGCCTATCAACTTCGGCATGCCGCCACCACCTATCCGGATTCCATGCTCGCGTCTGCGCGCCCATTATCCCCCGGCCGGGTCGGAAAAAACAATCAGCCAACACCCGGGACCATGCTCACTGTTTCCGCTGCACTGGGAGACCGCTCGCTTGCTCGCCCCAGAATCCTGGACTTTACGACGACCAAGTTCTGCTTGACGAAGCAGCGGGCTGATGTTCATATAGTAAACTCACGAGTTCATTTTCTATACAACTCGACCTAAAGGAACGAACAAGATGCTAAACAAGTCCGTCGGAATCGCGGCTCTGGGCAGCTTTCTTCTCGCCTCCTGGCTCTTGGATACGCATCTCTTGAGCCGAGCTCCAGCCGAGCCCCCGATCTACCGGGAAAGAAGTCGACCGATCGATGAGCGGGTCGATGATCTCCTGGCCAGAATGACTCTCGAAGAGAAAGTCGGGCAAATGAACATGCCCTGCGTTTACATGGATCAGTTCGGCCGGGACATCGCGAGCAAGCGGGAAGGGGTCAGGCGATTCGTTACCGGTGATCTACTTCCGATTGGACCCGGAGGAGGCTTTTTTACACTGGCGAATGAGATTGTGCCGGAAGGGGCAAGGCAGCAGGCGGTGGTCTTCAATGAGCTTCAGAAACTCGCGGTCGAGAAAACTCGTCTGGGAATCCCCTTGATGCAGGTCGAAGAGGGAACGCACGGGTTTATGGCGCCAGGCGCGACGATCTTTCCCGAGGGACTCGGGTTGGGTGCCTCATGGAATATGGACCTGATTCGCGAAGTGTTCGCCGCGGCCGCCCGCGAGGCCCGGTCCGTCGGCGTACACCAGCTGTTTACGCTAGTCATCGAGCCCAACCGCGACCCGAGGCACGGGCGTAACCAGCAGACATTCAGCGAGGATCCTTTCCTTTGTTCGGAGATTGCGGTTCGCATCGTCGAGGGCACACAGGGGCATGATATCTCCTCGTCGGAAAACGTCATTGCTGGTCTGTGTCACTTCCCAGGGCAGACCCAGGGACTCAACGGGATAAACCGGGGGACGATGGATTTGTCGGAGCGGACGCTTCGCGAAGTGTACCTGCCGCCGTGGGTTGCCGGGATCAGCAAGGCGGGTGCGCTCGGTGTCATGGCGACCCATCCCTCGATCAACGGTTACCCGAATCACGGGTCCGACCACCACTTGACCCGGATTCTGCGGGACGAGCTGGGTTTCAGAGGCAATGTCCTCAGCGAAGGTAGCAATACCGGGACCCTGCTGTATGAGCGCGTTGTTGCTACAGAGAAGGAAGCGGGTCCAATCGTTCTCAAAGCCGGGGTTGACGTCAACATCACGTTTGAATCGGGTTACATGAAGGACATGATCGACAACGTTCGCGAGGGGATAGTGCCGATAGCGCTTTTGAATCGAGCGGTCCGCCGTATCCTCCGGCTGAAATTCCAACTGGGTCTTTTTGAGAACCCGTATGTGGACCCGGAGCGTGCTGCTGCCGTTGTCCACTCCCAGACGCATGGCCAACTCGCCCTTCGAGCCGCCCGTGAGGGAGTCGTGTTGTTGAAGAACGAGAGGAATCTGCTGCCGCTTAGCAAACAACTGAAATCGATAGCCGTATTGGGGCCAAACGCTCACGACAGCGAGAACCTGCTGGGCGATTACATCCCGAAGACGATATTGCACCGGGCGACAACGGTCCTCGACGAGATTCGAACCAAACTCTCACCCCAAGCCCGTTTGGAGTACGTCAGGGGCTGCAATGTGCTCGACCTCGATGTCAATCAGATCAGCCAGGCGGCGGAGGCGGCCCGAAGGGCGGACGTGGCCATCGTCGTGGTGGGCGAGGACGAGAGAACCGACGGGGAGAGCGATGACTCGGTCGATTTGCAGCTGACCGGATTGCAGAATGAACTGATCAGGGCAATCCATGAGACCGGAACGCCTACCGTCCTGGTCCTTATCAGCGGCAGACCACTCGCCATTGCCTGGGCAGGTGAACACGTCCCCGCCATCGTGGAGGGGTGGATGTGCGGTGAAAAGGGTGCCAAAGCGGTAGCGGACGTGCTTTTCGGTGACTACAACCCGAGTGGGAAGCTGCCGGTCACTTTTCCGCGGCATGTCGGCCAGATGCCCTTTTACTACAACTACAAGCCGTCCAAGCAGATGCGCATGGAGCGAGCGTACGTCACCATGCCGCTGACCCCGCTGTTTGAATTCGGTCGGGGCTTGAGCTATACGAGCTTCGACTACAGCGACCTCCAGATCAACCCCCAACAGCTCAATCCAACTGGTGAGGTGCGGATCAGCCTTCACGTCAAGAACACGGGGAATCGGGAGGGGAGCGAGGCGGTGCAGCTTTACCTCGATGACGTCATCAGCTCGGTTGTGACGCCGGTAATCGAGCTGAAGAGCTTCAAGAAAGTGTCCCTAAAACCTGGAGAGAGCAAACGGGTTGACTTCGACTTGGGCCCGGAACACCTCTCCCTGCTCGATGTTCACCTCAAGCCAAGAGTGGAACCGGGCGAATTTGAAGTGATGGTCGGGAGTTCCTCCAGCGATATTCGCCTGCGCGGGAGGTTCACTGTCCGAGAAGCCCAAGTCGCCGGTCCCTGAGCCAGAAGCTGACCCGGAACCGGCGTCGGTATCACTGGGATCGCCCCTGCACCGGAGGCAACTTCATCCGGTCTTTCAGCCGTGCATGAACCTCTTTCATCCCGGAAACCAGTGGCGCGTACGGTTCGTGATTCGTGTCCAGGATGCCTCGGTTGGCTCTTCTGACTTTCGTATCCACGTCCATCGTGGTGAACCAATGTGCGCCGACAACATAGGGGAGTGACGCAAACTGCGTGATACACGCCTGATAGATGTCGGCTCGTTCTTCCTGGGTTTTCACTACCTCCTGCCAGCTCCAGTCCAGTGGTCTACCCTGGGGATCTCCATCGAGGTTGTAAAAACCCGAATCAATGGCCGACGTCCCCCATTCACCGATGATCAGCGGCTTTCCCGTGGCTTTGTGAAGGGCTTCCATTATCGCCAGCTCGCCGCTCGAGAGCCCGTACTGCAGGTTCTGGGGGTAAATATTCATCGCGATCAGGTCGAACTTGCCCCATAGATCGACAGTGCGGTGAATATCCTGCATGGGACCCAGGTTGATGCGGCTGGAAATGACCAGGCGAGAGGGATCGGCTGTTTTCACGAGGCCATACGTGAAATCCACATATTCCTTGACCATCCTTCGCTCGAAAGCCGTGAAGTCAGCGAACAACGGATCGTCCCAGGCGGCAGGCTCCGGCTTCTTGTTCAGGATTTCGGCGAACGACCCGAAATCATAGCTGCCGTACTTCGAAGTCCACGCCCGGTTGAGCTCTTCGATCCGTTGGTACTTCGTCTCCAGGTCGGACACGAACTGCTTTCCCGAGTAATCGGCCCAGATGAAGCGGAACAGGTCCATGAACTCTATTTCGTTATCGACAAACCAGCCGACGAGCCACGGCTTGTTCTTAAACGCTTCGATTGACGACGCTGCCTTTTGCGCGGCATGCTCCCGCCACTGCGGGTTAAAAGGATCCGGGAAGGCGTGAGGCCCGCTTCGCACCTTGCCGTCCCGATCGCGAGCGCAAAGGCCCGGGTCTATGTCCCGGGACAGCGACAACACTTTGAACATGGGAAGATACGTCTCGTCCTTGAGGTAACGCTTCTCGACGATCGGCCCATATTCATCGTCGGTCCACCCATCAAACGAGTTAAAGCCCCAACCGGCGACCAGCCCGTGGAACATTTCCCTGTAGTCCGCCGGGTTGGAGTACCGCTCGAGAACCCATTTGCGCATCGAAGGGCTGGATCGTTCCTCGGAAGGATAACGACCCATGGTGCCAATGGACCATGTGGGCTTCCCGTTGGGCTGGATCAGCCACCAGACGCCTTTCGCTTCGGCCAGCCGAAAGTTGCCAGCCGGAGCCAGGCTGACCGTTGCGGCGTTTCGAGTGACGGCCGGCAGGTCCTGCCTCCTCCACTTCTCCACAAACTCGAAGTCCTTCTTGCCCGCTTTCCTGAAAAGGACGTCGTCAATCAGGACCTCGCCCCGCGTTCGCATCGATACCATGAAGCCGACGTCCGCCGAAACGGCATCGGATGGCAGCTGATCAATTAGAAGATGAACCTGCCGCCACACCGCGGACGAGGAGATCTTCAGTCGCTTGAACAGAAGCGGGTCGTGGCTCTTTCGTTGGACACGAACGTTAACCATGAAGGGCAGGGTGTATTCAGGGACGGCGGTGCGGTACCAGAAGCTGAACAGGTAACTGGTAGCTGGGTCGACTGAAACCGGGCCCGAGCTTCTGATCCCCGCCTGGCTCCTGTTCTTGCCCCACACCCGGGCAATTCTAAGGGCGTTTTTGCCGGAGCGGGCCGAGTCACGGGTCACGCCGATCTCGGAAATTCGTGTATCCGGATCGACGACTTTTTGCCATGCGACGGGTTCACCCCCAGCCGTCTCCTCGAAACCCGGGTTGTCAAGGCAGTTCTCCGTTGGCGTCGCATCCGGTGCTGATGACAGGATGACCAGTAACGGCAAAAGGCACATCAGTAATTCCATGGTGGGTGACTCCTTCAAGCCTATTGTTGAACCTTAATCACAGCAGTCTCGTCCGGGGATTTCGCCTCCATGTTGCGCAGGGTCTTGCGCGATTCTCCTTCCCCGATGAAAACCGTGTATAGCCCCTTCCGGAAGACAGCGGGACGGAATGAATTTCCCTTGATGCGGAGGGTGTAGACCACCTCCTGGCTTTCCTGGTCGACGACCCGAACGACCGGGTCCGGTGCGCCGGGAATCTCCAGCGTCGGCAAGTACGCGACCGGCTTCCGGCCATAGTTATCAAGCTGCGTAAACCTGACCGGCCAGCCGTCATACGGCTTGGCGCCCGGCTTTCTGGGATTAACCTGCCGCGGCCAGTTTGCGAATTCGATCTGTCTGGTTTCGCGATTCAGCCGGGCGATTCCATACCCAGCCGCCCGGTCATACAGAAAGGCGGGTTCCAGTCCCGAAAGGTATGGATTCGCGACAGCGTGCACGGTCATCTTGTTCCCGAATCCATCGAAGAATCGGCCTATGTTCTTCGGCGTTCCCGGCTTGTGATCGAGCGCGCCTTCCGTGGGAAACCAGCGCCGCGGAAAGTAATTCGATACCGAAGGAACGCACAGGGCAAAAGCCGCGTCGCCCCAGTCGTCCACCCCGTATTGGATCGTCGAGCCGAGATGCTGGTCGCCGGCCAGGTGAGCCGCGAAACCCTTCCGAATGACACGCAGGACCCGGTCGCGTTCCCGCTTGGGCCAGCCGTTGGAGTCCATGTCACGCGTCGGCCTGTCGTTATCCGGGTAGACATCCTTGGGAAGGACTCGGAGCGTGGGCACGACCACATCGCTGACGGCGTCAGCCGGCAAAGTGGCAACCGTGGAAAAGATCGTCTGAGACAGCAGGACTTTCATCCAGGCGCCTTGACTCCAGTCATCCACCCACTTTTCCAGGAAGGCGATCTGGCGATCGCCCACGAGCTGGGCTCCCTCCACGTCGAACTGCTCCGCCCGATTGAATTGCAGGTTCTCCGCCCAGCCGTTCGCTACCCGCGCTTCCTTCGGGAAAAACCTCGCTGGAGCAGACTTGAACTTCCGGTCTTCGATGATCGCGAAGCTCACGCGGCCGTAAACCAAGTCGGTGTAATAGACCCCGATCCCCTGCTTGACCGGAGTCGGATCGAAGGGGTCGGGCAGATGACTGGCCTGCGTTCTTTCGACCATCCTGACCCAGTCCGGAGACTGCTTATACCCCCCGCTATCTTGCTGGGCTTTGTCATCACCTTCTTTCTGGGTGGCCTTCCCCCCCTCACCCCACAGATTCCCATGGTAGACATCATGATCATCGGGGATCGTAACGGAGGGAATGCGTCGGAGCATGTCCCGGTATTCCCAACCGAACAGGTACCATTTGCGAAGATAATCGAGGCAGGACTTGTCCAGGGGCGCGCGCTGGACGCCGTAACCAGCCACGCGCTCGTAAATCTGATCGCCCGAAAAGAAGAGGAGATCCGGCTCGTGGGTAAGAACATTCGCTACTATCTCGTTGTTGGGGAACCCGAGGTCGTTGTTGCCGGTAAAGGCAGCCACGACGATCTCCCGCTTGTCGACCGGGTCTCTTCGCACGGTTCCTTCGAAGTACCGTTCTTCGCTCCTTCCCCCTCCGACCGACATCGAGTAGACCAGCCGGTACGGAACATCGCGAGAATCGTCCCACGCAGGGACTCGGAATGTCGCCGTTCGAGCCAGGGGATCAATCGTGTCGGAAGCCACCGTTTTCCACGCCTGGTTGTTTTCGCGTGTCTGCAAATCGACTTTCTGCGACTCCTTCGAAGAGACCGGCGGCATCTGCGCGGTGAGCTTCATGACACCCTTGCTCAAGGTATGCTGGGCGAACAAAATGGGGCCGAATTCTCGGTCCCGATGATGGGCGAGCCTGCTTCCTGCGGCTTCCCAATCGGCAAACCAGAAGCTCGGGACATCCTGCGGCTGGGCGATCGTCAGATCCGCTTCGAACTGATTCCCGACCGTCGGCTTTTCAAAATCCGAGACTAGAACCAGGAGCCCTTGCAGGTCGACAGCCTTGAAGCCCTCCTTTTCCACCCGGCCGAGTTGATCCCGTCCCGACCAGGCGGAAAGAACCAGGCGCTGGTCCTCGGCCGCCCCGGTCACTTCGAGCTGCAGGCGAACGCCGCTCTCCTGCGACAAGGCGTTAGCGAGCCTCTGGTTCGCTTCGGCCGCTCGGTCCTTCGCCCTGCCGATAAACAGGCCCCCAGAAGTCGTTACGCCCGCGTCGATACCGGCTCCGTAAAGAGCATCATCTCGGTAGTCGCCGAACCGGCCTTTTGTACCGACGCGAAATCCGGCCCAGCCTTTGTCCTCGTTCGTCCCTTGGCCGAGCCGGCCAAGCTGCACCGAGACTCTCAAGTTCCCGGGTTTTTCGGCCACTTCCCAAGTGAGCAGAGCTACGTTCCGGTTGGCGTCGCTGACCAGGCAGACCAGCCTCGCTTTGTCGATCTGCCAATCCTGCAGGCGATTCGACCAATAATCGGGGCCGATCCAGGTTCTTCGAAGATCGGGCGCCCAGGTACTTCGGAACCCGTCTTGTTGGGCAA
>CAYQYP010000534.1:0-5507 GCA_964421755.1 uncultured Acidobacteriota bacterium | reverse complement strand
CTCGAAAACCTCGCGGTTCTGCCGCTTCAGGATTGGTGTCGCCACCAGGGTCAGAACGACGTATCCCGGCATGAAAAGGAGCGCGACCATGGTGAGCTGAGAGTTGTAGTAGAACATCAGGCCGAGATAGACGAAGATCATCAGGCAGTCCAGAACCACACCGAGCGAACGTCCGGTCAGGAACTCCCGGATGCGGGCATTCTCGTTGAACCGCTTCAGGATGTCGCCGACTTTGCGCTCCTCGAAGTACCGCAAAGGCAGGCTGAGCACATGGCGATAGAAGTCCACCACCATCTGCATGTCGATCCGTCGGGTCGTGTGCACCAGCAGGTAATGCCGCAGGGCCACCGTAGCCGTCTGAAAGACCGCAATGATCAACATGCCGAAGAGCATCAGGTTGAGCATCGGCACGTTCTTGTGAACCAGGACCTTGTCCACGATCACCTGGGTGAAGATCGGCGAGGCGAGACCGAAGACCTGGAGGACAAGCGAGGCCAGGAAGATCTCCATGAGGAACTTGCGGTACGGTTTGAGGAGCGGCAGGAAGCGCTTGAAGGTTGTCCTCGATTCCTCGACGCCTTCGATCTTCGCAGTGGGCGAGAGCAGCAGCAGGTACCCGGTCCAGCCCTTGTTGAACTCTTCCCGCGTAAGCTTTCTGAGGCCCGTGGCGGGGTCCGCGATCACCACACGGTCTGGGCCCACCTCGTAAAGCACCACGAAATGGAAGCCTTCCCAATGCGCGATGGCCGGCAATCCCACTTTCTTCAGATGTTCAAAAGAAGCCTGTATCCCGCGAGTCTGGAAGCCCAGTACCTCGGCGGCTTCGCTGATGCTGTGCAGCGAGGCGCCGTCGCGACTGACATTGGCCAGGTCGCGCAGCCGGTTGATCGAGACGTTCTTGCGGTAGTAGCGCAAGACCATGGCCAGGCATGCTGCCCCGCAGTCCGTCTCGCTTAACTGGAGCAGGGCGGGGTAGCGGCGCGCGTGGCGACGGTGACCGTTGACTTCCGGTTTCAAGGGCACGGGCGTCTGTGGCGCCGAGGGCGTGTAGACCGATAGCTCCGCCGGGTGCGACAAGGGGTCACTAACCGAACCCGAAGAGCTGGTCTGAACCATGGACGCTTCGCTGTAACCGGAAAGGAGGGTGACGAGGGCGTCTTTGAAGGCCGGCGATTCGGCGATCAGCCTGTCGAAGTCGGCCTTCGGAATCCGAAAGACTTGGGACGTCTCTTTGGTCACGGCACCGGTCGTGCGTGGTCGCCCGGTGAACAGGGCGGTGATCCCGAAGGCATCCCCGGGCTGGAGATGGCTGATGACTTTTCCCCGCGGCCCTTCCTGGGTCACCCTCACGCTGCCGCTGCGCAGGATGTACAAGGCGTCCGCCATCTCGCCCACCCGGAAGATGACTTCGCCGGGAGGATATGACCGCTCCTCCAGGCAGGCCAGCAGACCCCGGATCTCCTCGCCGGAGAGCGGGGAGAAGATGGTACAGCGACGAAGGAAGTAGCGGATCGATGTCTCGCTCGTGTAATACTCGATGTATCCGCGCAGGTAGGGATACGCGGCGAGCAGTCGCGTGACCTCCCGTTTGCCCAGTCGCAACAGCACCAGGTCACCCGCCGCGCGAATGGTGTAGTCGCTCGACGCATCCGAGAACAGCCCCTGTTCACCGAAAAAGTTGCCTCGGGTCAGTGTGGCAAGAGTGATCTCCTGGTTATCTGCGCTCTCGGAGACCACTCGGGCGCGGCCGGAGTAGACAATGAAGAAATCTGCGATTTGCTCGCCCGCCCGGCAGATGGGTTGACCCAACGTGTAGTGGACGAGCTCTACCTTTTTTGCGAATTGCTCCAGTTCTTCTTCGGATAGCGGCGCAAAAACGTAGGTTTCTTTGAGCAGTCCCTTGATCTCAGTCGTGTTCATAGCGCTTCATGCTCACTTCACCAGCGCGAGCGGTTCGTCGCGCGTGGCCGCACGTGCAAGTTGAGATTCATATGAGCGGGCCAGAAAGTCGTAAATCACCATTTCCTGCGCTCGCTGAGCCGACCGCAGCAGCCGGTTGGCATACATGTGGATGTGGCTTGCGACCAGCGCGCCCAGGGAGGCCGACAGGCGGCCGGCCTGCGCGAGCGAGCGGATTTGAGCCACGGAGTCAGCCCACCGGCGTGAGCGGTCCCCGAGTATCTCGATGCCTGGCCAAAGCGGGTTCGCCTGGTCCCGAGCCGGATCGAGTAATGCCTCGAGCGACTTCCGCTCTTTCCGGAATCGGCTGGACAACTGGTCGATAACCCGCTTGTCAACTCGAAATTCCCTGGCGAAGCTACTGCGGACCTTTTCGATCACCTTACGCTTGCCTTCGAAATCAAAACCGAAGTCCTCGAGCAGGCTATCGATTCCTCGCGCCGCGAGGCGCCAGCGCTCGTCGAGTCCCTCGTCTCCCGGCTCGAGCAGCTCAATGATCCGCAGCACCGCTTCGCTGTCCGCGTGAAACATCCGCTCGGCAAGCTCAATGCCTTGAGGGCCTCCATAGCGCTCGATTTCGCGCTCGTAAGTGTCAAGCTGCACGCGCCACAGGCGGCCGTCATCCAGGAGCGGAGCGATCGCCGCCTGCAGGGTTGGCAGAACCTCGCCCTGCAGCCTCTCGGGAATGCCATGAAACCGCACACGCAGGTGGAATCCGGGGTCCGCGTAGCGAACGAAGAACCAATGACTTGCGGCGCCGGATTCGGAAACAGCCCGTGTAAGGGGGCTGATGACGTCCCGCAGCACCTGGTCAGCGATCGCGGGACCGGTATACAGTTTCGCGTAGAGCCACCGCGAGCCGGGTGTGAAGCGATGAACCGGCCCTGCGCTCGCAGCCGCGTGCTTCGCGCGCGGCTCTGGAACCCGCTTACTCCGCTGAAAAGCGCTGCGTGCGCGGCTCTGACGGATATACGGGATGACCAACTCGTGGACGAACCGACCCTCGGGGCCGCGCGCACAGAGGTGCCCAGGGCCCTGGAACTGCTCCACCAGCACCGATTCATCACTCGGTTTCATGAGGTGAACCAGGGTCTCGACGCTGAGCGTGTTGTCCAGATCCACCGGGAGCAGTTGGTCCCCGTCGGCGAGGGCGACCCAGCGGGGGAGTCGCCGCTCTGCGCGCCATCGCTGGACCGCCTCGAATCGGGCCGCCCCGTCAACTGAACCGAGGCGCCGGATCTCCTCCCTGCTGACCCGCCAGCGGGCCAGCGACAGCACCAGCCGCCCTGCCACGACGCGCGGCAGAAACGGCGCGGCCGCCAGCACTCCCCAATCCCAGCTGAGTCCGGATGCGGTCCCCTGGCCTTGAAGCGAAGCCAGGAATCGATAGATGCCAAGGGTCGAGTGATGGAAGGCGTGCGCGGTGGTCAGCCGGGGGATCACCTCGTGCCCGAGCCGCTCGGAGCGCAGCCTCACCCGCCCGTCCCGCACCGAGACCACAAGGTCGGTTATGGGAATTCGGCGTTCTTCCGGCGCCCCCGAGCACCCCAGATAGTCGATCTCGTAGTCGCGCAATAGCGGACGCTGCAAGATGTTGCCTAGCCGCCCTTCCGGCAGATGCACCACCTCCGCGAAAACGGCGGCGGGTTGGAGCGCTTCCTCGGACTCGATGTGGCGTCGCACATGCCGTCGCAGGGCTGGGTCGGCATGGCAAAACCGTCCGAGAAGCCGGGCGCCTGAAGGCCCGGAAAGTCCCTGGAGGAGCACATGGAAATCGCCCTTTGACAGCGCGGTTTCATCCGCCGCAGCCACGGAAGCCATGACGGCAAAAGCATCGGGAAGCGGTAAGTGCCCTTTGGAACTAATCGCCTCGAGGTCCTGCGGTTGAAGGACGATTAGGAAGTCCTGATGTCCCAAAGCCTCACAGAGCTTGCGCAGCAGCAAAACGTCACGCGCACTCCAGTGAGCAGTCTCGACAGGCGGGGCAGGAAGCGCAAGGTCTCTCAAGAGGGGCGTCGCCCCTTCGGTCCACCCGTCTCGTGGCGGGAAACCAATGCCGATCTCTTCGTCCAATGCCTCGGGCAGAGGCACTTCCTGCTCCTCATACCGTGCCGTGAACGCCTCGCAGAAGCGGGCCAGATCATCAGAACGAGAACCACCAAACAAACGATGAAGGATCTCGATTCCCCGGCCGATTTCCTCAAGCACGACCCTACCAAGTGTCGCCTCGGATGCAGCCTTCACCAGGTCAGCCTGAAAGAGCCGGGGCAAACTGACCCGGGAAGGCAGTTGCTCGAGCGCGTGAGCGAGGGCCCGATAGCGCCCTGGCTCGACCCCCAGTCCGGAGGCATCCAGAGCGGCAAGACCCGATCGAGTATTGGCGAGGCACTCGGCCATCTGCGCAGTGGCCGGGTTCTGGCTGAGCTGCTCGATGAGGGCGTGAATCGGTTCGGTGCCCGTCACGGGAAGGGCCAGGCTCGGGACGAGTATCTGATTGTCGACCAACTCGGCTACATAAGCCTCGGCCTCAGCCTGTGTGATGTCCTCGCTCACCAGCACAGATGCAAGCTGGGCCGGAGTAGCGCCTGCCGTTGCCCGGGCAAGCGTGGCGGAAAGATACTCGGTGTCATCGACGGTGACCAGATGATAGGTCCGGCGCTTGCCGTCCAGCCGCCACTCGACATAACGGACGCGGCCGGCGGCGCGGTAAAGGCTCGTGTTCGGGTAGTAGACCAGACAGTTTCTCAAGGGAGGTTCGAGCCGGAGCGACTCAACCAGCGCAAAAAGATAATCCATGTCGAGCCGCGTGTGTCGTCGGCCTTGCGCCCGGTCTTTCACCACCAGTCGCGTCTCGTCGCCGATGGTCCCCAGCGAGCAACCGGCGAAAAGGCCGAAGGGAGTGGCTCGTCCCGCCATCCGCACGAAATAGCGCGTGAAAGCGAGCTCGATCCGCTGGCCCCGCTCACTCTCAGGCTCGCTTGCCCACAGGTCGATGAGCTCTTCGAGATCGGGCGCGGCGACGAACAACGCTTCCCTCACCTCGGGACGGCACACAATTGCGTGGAGGCGAGCCCGCAACTGGACACGGTCCCGGTCGACCGCCTCGACGAGGCGTGACGAATCGTCGAGCGCAGCCGGGGCAGCGAGTCTGTCGCTCCAAGCCAGCAATTCGTCAAACGCCAACAGCGGTGTACGCCAGACGAAGAAGCCGGAAGGCGCGAAACGCTTCATATCCGCCGGATAGTCCTGATCACCCGTTCGTTTCATCCAATCCCTCTGGTGTCATGGGGGATCTCCATGCTTCAAGACCAAGCGGGCAGCGCCTCCAAGGATGATTCACTAGAGCAGCTCCCCACCGCAGTCACAACTGTTGTCGGTCCCGGTCCTCAATCGCCGCATCGCCCCTCCCTTGACCTGACCTTGTTCAGCCTCGGACAGGTTCTTCACCGTTTCCTTGTTCAGCTGCAACTTGCCAACTTTGACACGCCCTTCTTTCACCGCTTTCTCGCCGACAATCTCCTTTTTCCTCACCATGCTGTTCTCCTTTA
>CAYQYP010000533.1:0-12567 GCA_964421755.1 uncultured Acidobacteriota bacterium | reverse complement strand
GGGCTCAATCACGCCGCACAAGAAGTTCAAGGCGGAGGCGTACGTTTTGACGAAGGAAGAGGGCGGGCGGCACACGCCGTTTTTCACCGGGTACCGGCCGCAGTTTTACTTCCGGACCACGGACGTGACGGGGGTGGCGACGCTGCCGGACGGCGTGGAGATGGTTATGCCGGGCGACAACATCACGATGACGGTGGAGTTGATCACGCCGATCGCCATGGAAAAAGGGTTGCGGTTCGCTATCCGTGAAGGCGGCCGCACAGTCGGCGCCGGGGCGATCGCGGAAATTATTGAATAGTCGAGGAGCTTCGGCGGGCGCCAGAAGCGCTCGCCGGATGATCTTATGCAGGATAACATTACATTTCAGTGTACGGGCTGCAAGCGGAAGAACTACGTTTCGACGAAGAACAAGAAGAACGTGACGGACCGACTCGAGCTGAAGAAGTACTGCAAGTGGTGCCGCACGCATACCGCGCACAAAGAGATAAAATAGGTTTCTTTTGCAGGCCAGTAGCTCGAATTGGTAGAGCGCCGGTCTCCAAAACCGGATGTTGGGGGTTCGAGTCCCTCCTGGCCTGCCACCTTTTTCAGCCTCTTGCCTCCCCGGGGAGCGAAAGGCAGTCGGAACGCTATGCTTGAGAAAGTGAAGGAAGCTCCGAAGAACTTTGTTGGGTTCTACGGAGACGTGAAGACCGAGCTCAGGAAGGTTACCTGGCCGACCAAGAAGGAAGTCTACGGGACAACGATCGTTGTCATTGCGACGATTTTCTTCTTCGGGATCTACTTGTCCCTCGTCGACCTGGCATTGAGCTACGGCGTCAACTACGTGTTTGCATTGTTTCAATAGGCCGTCTAACAGGGAGAACAGCCATCAGTTCGACAGCAGCCGACAAGAAGTGGTACATCATTCACACCTATTCGGGTTTTGAGCGAAAGGTGGCTGAAAGCTTGATGAGCCGCGTCCAGATCCATGGTCTTCAAGACAAGATCGGCCAGATCTTGATCCCGACCGAGGATGTGGTGGAGATGAAGGGCGGCAAGAAAGTCGTCAGCTCGAAGCTTTTCTTCCCGGGGTACATCCTCGTGGAAATGGAGATGACCGACGAAACCTGGCACTTGGTGCGCAACACGCCGAAGGTGACCGGTTTTGTGAGTCAGGGGAACAAGCCCACTCCACTCACCGAGGAGGAAGTGAACCAGGTAGTGCACCGGGTTTCGACGACGGCGGAGAAACCCAAGCCGAAGTTTGTTTTTGACAAGGGTGAGGCAGTCAAGATCATTGACGGCCCGTTTTCGAATTTCACCGGGATTGTCGAGGACGTCAACCTCGAGCGCAACACGCTGAAGGTCATGGTCACGATTTTTGGCCGTCCGACCCCGGTCGAGCTGGAGTTCATACAAGTAGAAAAGGTATAACCTCGCGCGGTCTCGATCTTCCCAGGGTCATTTCGGCACCCGAGAGCGAAGTGACGCCGCCCTGTGGCCGTCTCGGCAGACAGTCGCCGGTGTCATGCGAGTAAGCATTGAAACGGAACGGTTGGAACCCAAATGGCGAAAAAGGTAATCGGACAGATTAAGCTTCAGATCCCGGCGGGCAAAGCGACTCCGGCACCTCCGGTAGGACCGGCGCTCGGCCAGCACGGGGTCAACATCATGGACTTCTGCAAGGCGTTCAACGCCAAGACGCAGGCCCAGGAAGGGCTGATCATCCCGGTAGTCATCACTGTCTACCAGGATCGGAGTTACAGTTTTATCACCAAGACGCCTCCTGCGGCGGTGCTTCTCAAGCGGGTCGCGAACATCGCAAAAGGGTCCGCCGAACCCAACAAGACGAAGGTCGCGAAGGTGACGATGAAGCAGGTCGAGGAGATCGCCAAGACCAAGCTTCCGGACCTGAACGCCAATGACCTCGAGGCGGCCAAGCAGATTATCCTCGGGACTGCCCGAAGCATGGGGTTGGAAGTCACCGAGTAACAGACCGGTTGACCAGCTGAGCAGCTGACCAGCCGACCGGATTACGGGAACATAAGGAGTCGGAATGTCCGGAAAGAAATTTGAAAAAGCGAAGGCCAAGGTTGAGCCGAAGGCCTATCCTCTCGAGGATGCTATCGGCCTCATGGAGGAGGTCAAGTTCACGAAGTTCGACGAGACCGCCGAAATGGCTATGCGGCTGGGTGTGAACCCGAAATACGCGGATCAGATGGTCCGAGGAACGGTCGTACTCCCCAACGGGCTGGGTACGACGGTCCGGGTCTGTGTGATTGCGTCAGGCGAGAAGGTAAAAGAAGCCGAGGAAGCGGGGGCCGACATCACCGGTGGGGACGACCTGGTCACGAAAATCCAGGGCGGGTGGATGGATTTTGATGCAGTGGTCGCCACGCCGGACATGATGAAATCGGTCGGGAAGCTCGGCCGCGTCCTCGGTCCACGAGGCCTGATGCCGAATCCCAAGACCGGCACCGTGACTTTCGATGTCG
The DNA here is from genome assembly GCA_964421755.1 of uncultured Acidobacteriota bacterium. Lineage (GTDB taxonomy): Bacteria > Acidobacteriota > UBA6911 > RPQK01 > RPQK01 > CAVUUN01. The sequence continues at coordinate 10,090 of CAYQYP010000533.1, read as the reverse complement.
CCAAGGCCGTATCGGAAATCAAGGCCGGAAAGGTCGAATTCCGCGTCGACAAAAACGGAATCGTTCATGCGCCGATCGGCAAGGTCTCCTTCGGGGCTGAAAAACTTGTCCAGAACGCGCGCAGCCTGATCGAGGCCGTGCTCAGGGCAAAGCCATCTGCTGCCAAGGGCAAGTACCTGAAGACCGTGGTCGTCTCTTCCACCATGGGTCCGGGGATCAAGATCGACGTCGGGCAGTTGGAGGCGAAGTAAACGGCGGCGCGTCGAGCGTCGGCTCTACTTTCAAGAGGCACGGCACTGCAGCCGGTGCCTCCTACGCGGCTCGTATCCGCAGCACCGAGACAGCTTTTATGAACAGGACAGAAAAACAACAAGTCGTTGCAGAACTGAGTTCGGCGTTCGCCGCCAATGCAGGCGTGCTGATCGTGAGCTTCTCCGGACTCAACGTCGAGAACGTGACAGAATTGCGTCGCAAGATCAGGCAGTCGGGAAGCAGCTACCGGGTGATCAAGAACACGCTTGCGATCCGAGCTGCTGAGAACACGCCCGTCTCCAAGCTCGTCGAGAGGTTCGATGGACCGACAGCGATCGCCTACACGAGCGGAGACCCAATCGCGCTGGCCAAGATCCTCACGGATTTTGTGAAGACCCATCCCGAGATTAAGTTCAAGGGGGGCGTGCTCGAACAGTCAGTCCTGACTGCGGAGCAGTGCCAGGCGTTGGCAGAGATGCCGTCCCGTGAGGTTCTGCTCGGGAAGGTGCTCTTCCTTCTGAACGCTCCGCTGACCAGGCTGGCCGGTGCCTTGAATTCACCGCTGACTCGGTTGGCAATTGCTCTTAAACAGCTCGAGGAAAAGAAACAGTAGGTATATCGGAGGACTAAGTAATGGCTATCAGTAGAGAAGAAGTGCTGGGTTGGATTGAACAGGCCTCGATCCTGGAGATCAACCAACTCGTCAAGGATCTGGAACAGAAGTTTGGTATTACGGCGGTTGCGGCGGCAGCCCCGGCGGCAAGCGCCGGAGCAGGTGCCGCGGCAGCCGCGCCGGCGGCCGAAGAAAAGACCGAATTCGAGGTCGTCCTCAAGGTCGTTGGTGACAAGAAGATCAACGTCATCAAGGCCGTGCGTGAAGTGACCAACCTGGGCCTCAAGGAAGCCAAGGACCTGGTTGAAGCCGCGCCCAAGACCGTGAAGGAAGGCGTGAGCAAGGACGAAGCCGAGCAGATCAAAAAGAAATTTGAAGACGCTGGCGCTCAGGTCGAAATCAAGTAGTTCCAAGATTTAGCGCAATACTCGCGCGCTTGAACATCTACGGGGGCCTGTGGTAGACTTCCGTTCAGTGTTGGGCCTTAAATTTGCTCATTAAGTCAGCAAGAGGGGATACGTGTCCCCTCTTGTTCGTTTTGGACTGAGTGAAGGTCCTCGCGGCAATCGGGCACCGATTGCGTGGGTCATAGAAACCAAGTGACCAATCGGGTCAACAATTGTTCTTCGCTAGGATCCGCATTTCCCTTGCTCATCCTCTTCAGTACCGGGGATTCGTTTCGAGTTCTATCCGGGCGATCGAGCTTTTAGGTTAAGTACCAGTAAAGGGAGAGTTTTCAGGCATGGATTTCATCAAGAACGTTTACAGGGATCGAGTCGACTTCGCAAAGATCAAGAGCGTTTTCCCCATCCCGAACCTCCTGGAAGTTCAGAAACAATCGTACCAAAGATTTCTGCAGATGGATTTGCTTCCCTCCGAGCGGGAAGATATCGGCTTGCAGTCGGTTTTCAATTCTGTTTTCCCAATCACGGATTTCCGGGGGACATCTTCCCTGGAGTTCGTCGAGTATTCCATCGGCAATTGGGAATGCAAATGCGGCAAGCTGACCGGTCTCGAGCACCTGCGTTCCCGCTGTCGCAACTGCGGCGAAACGCTGGTATTGACGCCCTACGGCATCGAAGACCTGATCTGCCGCAATTGCGGCGCCCGCAACCCCAACGACGTGCCGCGCTGCGATGACTGCGGCGACCCGGTTCAGCTCAACCTGAAGTACAACCTGGAAGAATGCAAAGAGCGCGGGATGACCTTCGCGGTTCCGCTGAAAGTCACCATCCGCCTGGTCGTCTGGGACAAAGATCCGGACACCGAGGTGAAGACGATCCGCGACATCAAGGAGCAGGAAGTTTACTTCGGCGACATCCCCCTGATGACCGAGAACGGTATCTTCATTATTAACGGGACCGAGCGCGTCATTGTCAGCCAGCTCCACCGTTCACCCGGTGTCTTCTTCGAATCCGGCGCCCAGCGGACTTACTTCCTGGCCAAGATCATTCCCTATCGCGGTTCCTGGGTCGAGTTCGAGTTCGACAGTAAGAACCTCCTGTACGTGCGCATCGACCGAAAACGGAAGTTTCTGGCGACGACGTTCCTGCGCGCCCTGGGTTTGAACGCAGACGAAGAAATCCTGCGCACGTTTTACTCGGTTTCAACCATCCGGCTGAGCGGCAATCAGATCTTTTGGAAGCTCGATGAGAACCTGATCGGGAACAAGCTGAGCAAGGACGTTCCCGACCCGAGTAAGAAGAAGGGCGTCTTGGTCGCGGCCGGCCGCAAGATCACCAACAGCGCTTTCGCGCAGCTGAAGAAGGCACAGGTCGAGGAAGTCGAAATCGGTATCGAGGACCTCGAAGGCGCTCACTCGGCGGTCGAGTTGATCGACCCGAATTCCGGGGAAATCCTCGTGGAGGCCAATGCACCAATCACAGGTGCGGCTGTGAATAGCCTTCTCCAGGCGAATATCGCCGAAATCGCGGTGTTCTTCCCGGAACTGGACGACATCGGAAGCACGTTGGCAGAGACCCTGCGCAAGGACCCGGTGAAGGCGACCAACGACGCCTTGATCGAAATCTACCGCAAGCAGCGTCCGGGAGACCCGCCGACGATCGAGACGGCGACGGCCCTGTTCCACGGTATGTTCTTTGACCCGCGCAAGTACGATTTCTCACGGGTCGGCCGTCTGAAGTTCAACATCAAGCTCGGGCTCGATACGCCGCTGGACGAAAGGACGCTGTCGCCGCGTGATTTCTACGAGGTTATCTCTTACCTGCTCAAGCTGCGAAAGAGTATCGGAAGCGTGGATGATATCGACCACCTCGGCAACCGGCGGGTCCGGGCCGTCGGCGAGTTGCTTGAGAACCAGTTCCGGATCGGGCTGGTCCGAATGGAGCGGGCGATCAAGGAGAAAATGTCGGTTCATCAGGAAATGGCCACCGCCATGCCGCACGACGTGATCAATGCCAAACCGGTCATGGCATCGATCCGAGAGTTCTTCGGCAGCAGCCAGCTCTCGCAGTTCATGGACCAGACGAACCCCCTCTCCGAGATCACCCACAAGCGGCGGTTGTCGGCTCTCGGGCCGGGCGGTTTGAGCCGTGAACGGGCGGGATTCGAAGTCAGAGACGTGCACTCGACCCATTACGGTCGTATCTGCCCGATCGAGACTCCAGAGGGCCCGAACATCGGTTTGATCTCCTCGCTGAGCTGCTATGCGCGAGTTGACGAATTCGGTTTCATCGAGTCGCCGTATCGCAAGGTTGTCGACGGCCGCATAGTGGATTACGTCCAGATTGCGGCGTCAGGCGACAGCCAGTTCAAAGTGGGCAACGTGTACACCCAGGAAGAGGTGGACGCCGCCAACAAGAAGCTGAGCCACGGGAAGCGGGCTGCCGACTACGAGTCTTACGCGTTCTACCTGACCGCCTGGGAAGGGGACAAACACGTCATCGCCCAGGCAAACATCGAGGTGGACGAACAGCAGCGGATCATACCCGATCGGCTGAGCGCCCGACACCAGGGCAACTTCGTCTTCGTTCCCAAGTCGGACGTGGAATACGTTGACGTCAGCCCGAAACAGCTGGTCAGCGTCGCTGCCAGCCTCATTCCGTTCCTCGAGAACGACGATGCGAACCGCGCGCTGATGGGCTCGAACATGCAGCGGCAGGGAGTGCCGCTCGTCAAGGCCGAAGCGCCGTTTGTCGGGACGGGTATGGAGTATATCGCCGCCCGCGATTCCGGCGCTGTGCTCCTTTGCCGCCGCGGCGGCGTGGTGGACAGCGTTGATGCCGAGCGCATCATCATCCGGGTCATCCCGGAGGACGAGGAGGAGACCCGCGAAGCCGGTGTCGACATCTACACGCTGATCAAATTCAAGCGGTCGAACCAGAACACATGCATTAACCAGAAGCCGCTCGTCAAGACTGGTCAGCGCGTGTTCAAAGGTCAGGTGCTGGCCGACGGACCGTGTACGGAGAAGGGCGAACTCGCCCTCGGTCGCAACGTTCTTGTGGCTTTCATGCCCTGGCGCGGCTACAACTTCGAGGACGCGATTCTGGTAAGCGAGAAGCTGGTCAAGGAAGATCACTACACCTCGATCCATATCGAGGAAATGGAGATCGAGGCTCGCGACACGAAGTTGGGGCCGGAGGAAATAACTCGCGACATTCCGAACGTGAGCGAATCGGTCCTGGCCGACCTGGACGAGAGTGGCATTATTCGAATCGGCGCCAAGGTGCGGCCGGGTGACATCCTGGTCGGGAAGGTGACGCCCAAGGGCGAGACTCAGCTGACGCCTGAAGAGAAGCTCCTTCGAGCGATCTTCGGCGAGAAGGCGGGCGAAGTGAAAGACGCTTCGCTTTACGCGCCTCCTGGAATCGAAGGGACGATCGTCGACGTCAAAATCTTCTCACGAAAGGGTGTGACCAAAGACGCGCGTGCCCAGTCGATTGAAGACGAAGAAGTGGCGCGGTTGGAGAAGGACCTGGCCGACGAAATCCGGATCCTGAAGGAAGAGAGCAGCGAACGCATCGTCGTCATCCTCGAGGGAAAGAAGGCCAAGAGCAAGATAACGGACGACGACGGTGGCGAACTGGTCAAAAAAGGCGAAGTGCTCGCCCGCGAGCGCCTCGAGCACTTCGGTTATGCCGATCTCGTCAAGCTCCGGATCGACGACGACGAGCTGTCCGCCGAGGTGGCGCAGGTGGAGGACAAGACCGAGCGTCAGATCAAGATCCTGTACTCGCTTCACGAAGAGCGGCTCGGCAGAATGCGCAAAGGAGACGAGCTTCCTCCTGGCGTGATCAAGATGGTTAAGGTTTACGTGGCGATGAAGCGAAAGCTCTCGGTCGGGGACAAGATGGCCGGCCGCCATGGGAACAAGGGCGTCATCGCCCGGATCCTGCCGGAAGAAGACATGCCGTACTTGCCGGACGGGACCCCCGTGGAGATCGTGCTCAACCCTCTCGGCGTCCCGTCTCGTATGAACGTCGGGCAAGTCCTGGAGACCCATCTGGGGTGGGCTGCGAAAGCACTTGGGCTGCATTACTCGACGCCGGTTTTCGACGGTGCCCGCGAGCATGAGATCAAGGAGGAGCTGCGCAAGGCGAACCTGCCTCTGACGGGCAAGACGGTGCTTTTCGACGGGACGAACGGGGAACGGTTCGACCAGAAAGTCACTGTTGGCTACATCTACATGCTGAAGCTCAGCCACCTTGTGGATGACAAAATCCATGCGCGCTCGATCGGTCCGTACAGCCTGATCACGCAGCAGCCGCTGGGGGGCAAGGCGCAGTTCGGTGGCCAGCGGTTCGGAGAAATGGAGGTGTGGGCGCTTGAGGCCTATGGCGCGGCCAACATCCTTCAAGAGTTGCTGACCGCCAAGTCGGACGACGTGCAGGGTCGTGCCAAGATTTACGAGGCGATCGTGAAGGGCGAGTCCACTTACAACCCTGGCATTCCGGAGTCCTTCAACGTGCTGATTCGTGAACTTCAGTCTCTCGCTCTCGACGTCGAGTTGATCGAGAAACCGAAGAAGAGGTTCCGTCGCCGTTCGGAACGCTCGGAACTGGTCGCCCAGGCCGATGCGGCTCTGAGTGGAGTTCCGGTAGAGAGAGAGGCTGAGTAGCGCATACCGGGTGAGGTCGTTCGCGGCCCAACTCGGGAAGCTCAGGGAGGTTTACGACTTGAGAATATTTCGGGAACAACTGGACAAGGGACAGCTTTTAAAGAATTTCGAAGCGATTCGCATCGGTCTGGCCTCGCCGGAGAAGATTCGATCCTGGTCGAGCGGTGAAGTGACCAAACCGGAGACGATCAACTACCGGACCTTCAAACCGGAACGGGACGGGCTGTTCTGCGCCCGGATCTTCGGCCCGGTCACCGACTGGGAATGTCTGTGCGGCAAGTACAAGCGAATGAAGCACCGGGGCGTGGTCTGCGACAAATGCGGTGTCGAGGTCACGCTTTCGAAGGTTCGCCGCGAGCGCCTGGGCCACATCGAGCTGGCCAGCCCCTGCTCGCACGTTTGGTTTTTCAAGGGCCTGCCCAGCCGGATCGGCCATCTTCTTGATATTTCGCTGCGCGACCTGGAGCGGGTCCTGTACTTTGAGGCGTACGTGGTGATCGACCCCGGCGAAGCTCCGATCAAGGAACGGGAGCTGTTGACCGAGGAGCGCTACCGCGCACTGCAGGGCGAATTCGCCGGCCGTTTCGAGGCCGGGATGGGCGCCGAGGCTATCAAGGAGCTTCTCCGCCGCGTGGACGTGGATGCCTTGTCGATCGATCTGCGCTTCCGGATGAAGAATGAGACGTCACAACTGAAGCGACTCAAGTACTCCAAGCGCTTGAAGGTCGTCGATTCGTTCCGCAAGTCGGGCAACCGGCCGGAATGGATGATCATGGACGTCGTCCCGGTCATTCCGCCGGAGCTTCGACCGCTTGTCCCGCTAGACGGCGGACGGTTCGCGACGTCGGATCTGAACGACCTCTATCGCCGGGTAATCAACCGCAACAACCGGCTGAAGAAGCTGATGGAACTGCGGGCACCGGAAGTGATCATCCGCAATGAGAAGCGGATGCTCCAGGAGGCCGTCGACGCACTGTTTGACAACGGGCGCCGGGGGCGCGTGCTGCGCGGGGTCAAGAATCGCCCATTGAAGTCGCTCTCCGACACTCTGAAAGGCAAGCAGGGCCGTTTCCGCCAGAACCTCCTCGGGAAACGCGTCGATTACTCGGGTCGTACCGTTATCGTGGTCGGCCCGGAACTGCGCCTGCATCAGTGCGGCCTACCCAAGATCATGGCTCTCGAGCTCTTCAAGCCGTTTATTTACAATCGGCTGGAGAAAGAGGGGCATGCGACCACGATCAAGGGCGCCAAAGAGATGGTCGAAAACCAGGAGCCCATCGTTTGGGACATCCTCGAGGACGTCATCAAGCAGCATCCGATTCTCCTGAACCGCGCTCCCACGCTGCACCGCCTCGGTATCCAGGCTTTTGAGCCGGTCCTGGTCGAAGGCAAAGCCATCCGGATTCATCCACTGGTATGTACCGCCTTCAATGCTGACTTCGACGGCGACCAGATGGCGGTTCACATTCCGCTGTCGCAGGAATCGCAGGTCGAGGCGGCGGTGCTCATGCTGTCGAGCCAGAACATCCTGTCACCGGCGAGCGGGCAGCCTCTGGCGGTCCCCAGCCAGGACATCGTTCTCGGCTGCTACTACCTCACCAGTTCCAAGCGTGGGGCCAAGGGCGAAGGCCGCAAGTTCTCGGGTATCGAGGAAATCTATCACGCGCTTCAGGCCGGCGAATTAGAGCTTCGAACGCAGATTTTCCTCCGGTATTCGGGCAAGCTGATTGACCTGACCAGGCAGTACGATACCCAGGCGATCACTCTCGCGGACGTTCAGGAAGTAGAGAACCAGTTGATTGCCACGACAGCCGGTCGTGCGGTTTTCAACGATCATCTGCCCGAGGAAATGCCGTACGTCAATGGCCTTCTCAAGAAGAAGGGACTGCAGCAGCTGGGCAGTTACTGCTACTTGCGTTTTGGTTTGGAAACGGCAGTCAAGATGCTCGATGAGCTGAAGGACCTCGGTTTCCTTTACGCAACCAAGGCGGGTTTCACCATTTCGATCGACGACCTGATCATTCCGGGGAACAAAGAAGAACTCGTTGACCGGGCGCGACAGGAGGTTATCGAAGTCGAGCAACAGTATCTGGATGGAGCAATCACCAACGGTGAGCGTTACAACAAGGTCGTTGCGATCTGGTCGGATGTGACCGAGAAGATCTCCGACGAGATGTTCGAGGCCATGGCGTCCTATGAAGAATCCAGCCAGGAATTGAATTCGATCTACATCATGGCGGACTCCGGAGCCCGCGGCAGCAAACAGCAGCTGCGCCAGTTGGCTGGAATGCGCGGTTTGATGGCCAAGCCTTCGGGCGAGATCATTGAAACGCCGATCACGGCCAATTTCCGGGAAGGCCTGACCGTGCTGCAGTACTTCATCTCGACGCACGGTGCTCGTAAAGGTTTGGCGGACACGGCCTTGAAGACCGCCGACTCCGGCTACCTGACGCGTCGCTTGGTTGACGTGGCCCAGGACGTCATCATCAGCGAGGACGATTGCCAGACATTGGACGGCATCGAGGTCACGTCCCTCGTCGAAGGCGGTGAGATCATCGAGGGTCTGCGTGACCGTATCATCGGCCGCGTTGCTTTGGAGCGGGTTGTCGATCCCTTCACGGGGGAAACCCTGGCGGATCTCAACGAGAGTATCGATGAAGATTCTGCCAACGCCATCCAGGGTGCCGGTATCGAGAAGATCAAGATCCGTTCAGTTCTCACGTGCAAATCCAAGCGTGGCCTCTGCCGCATGTGCTACGGCCGCAACCTGGCGAGCGGAATGATCGTTGAGCTCGGCGAGGCGGTCGGTGTCCTTGCGGCGCAGTCCATCGGAGAGCCGGGTACGCAGCTCACGATGAGAACCTTCCACATTGGCGGCACGGCGAGCCGAATTGAAGAGCAATCGACGGTCGAGGCGAAGTCGGCCGGAATTGCCCGGTTCTTGAACATCCAGACGGTTACGAACAAAGAAGGCAACCTGGTCGTCATGAACCGCAACGGAAGTCTCCTGGTTCAGGACGATCGCGGCCGTGAGAAGGAGCGCTATTCGGTTATTTACGGGGCGCGGTTGATGGTCAAGGATGGCCAGAAAATCGAACCCGGCCAGAAGCTGGTCGAGTGGGATCCGTACACTTTCTCGATTCTCACGGAAGTCGGCGGTTCGGTGAGTTTCAAGGATATCGCCGAAGGTATCACGATGAAGGAGGAAGTGGACGAGGTCACTGGACTATCGCGTAAAGTCATCATCGAATCGCCCGATGAGAAGCGCCAGCCTCAGATCCAGATCAAGGACGATCACAGCAAGGTCATGAAATCGTACCTGGTCCCGTCGAAGGCGCACCTCATGGTGGATGCCGGCGACGAGGTGTACCCCGGCGATACGCTGGTCAAGATCCCACGCGAAACAACGAAGACCAAGGACATCACCGGCGGCTTGCCCCGTGTCGTCGAGTTGTTTGAAGCCCGCAAGCCAAAAGAGACTGCGGTCATCACGGAGCTTGACGGCGTCGTGAAATACGGCGGTATCAGCCGCGGCCAGCGGAAGATTACGGTCGAGAACGAGACGGGCGATAAGGCCGAATACCTGCTGCCACGAGGCGTTCATGTGAACGTGCAGGAAGGCGAGTACGTTCGGGCGGGCGAGGCGCTGATGGATGGCCCCCGAAACCCGCACGACATCCTGCGGGTCTTGGGAGAGAAGGAACTGCAGCGCTACCTGGTCAACGAAATCCAGGAAGTGTACCGGCTGCAGGGCGTCAACATCAACGACAAGCACATCGAAGTGATCGTTCGCCAGATGATGCGCTGGATCAAGGTCGAGCTCAAGCGGCTCTTCATCGCGCGCTACGTCTTCAAACGAAAAGTCCTCTTCAAAGCCCAGAGGCTCTTCGTCTCGTTCCATGCCCGCCAGCGCGTTCTCCACCTCGATGTTTCGGTAGAACTCCATGCCGGTCCCGGCCGGGATGAGTCGGCCCATGATCACGTTTTCTTTCAGACCGCGCAAGTAGTCGATCTTTCCGCTGATGGCCGCCTCGGTAAGAACACGAGTCGTTTCCTGGAAAGATGCCGCCGAGATGAAAGAGTCGGTGCTCAGCGAAGCCTTGGTAATACCGAGCAGCAAGGGCCGGCCAGTGGCCGGTCTGCCG
>CAYQYP010000532.1:0-14921 GCA_964421755.1 uncultured Acidobacteriota bacterium | reverse complement strand
AACGTTTCTAACACGGGAGAATACCGCATCAGCACGGACAACGCGTTTGTGACGAAGCTGAGCCGTTGGCTGTCCTGGCAGCTTTCTTTGAGCGATCGCCTGAACAGCAACCCGATTCCCGGCAAGAAGAAAAACGATGTGCTCTTCACGACCGGGCTGCGGTTTACATTCGAATAATTCGGTTTGGGCGAAGACAAGCCAGCCTTGGACGATTTATCATGCACAGGCAGCCGGTCCACTCGGCTGCCTGTTCTTTTTTGACACGTCCTTAAGGAGTGACTTATGAGAAGCGGCTTTCGATTACTGCTTTTGCTTATTACGTTGCCTGTCCTTGGCCCGCTCAACGCGGCCGAAGTCCCCGTCAAGGTTTGGGAGGAAAAAACCACTATCCCGACCTACCTCGCCGGAGACCCTGAGCTGAACCCGATGTTCTACTTCGGCAAGGCTTCTCAGGGTGCCGAAGGACGGGTGTACCCGTACCCCCTCTATGACAGCCTCACCCATAAGAAAGTCGACAAGACCTACAACCTGGTTTACCTGGAGAACGAATACATCCGGATCGGTGTGCTTCCCGAGATCGGGGGGAGGATCTTCGAGGGCGTCGACAAGACAAACAACTACAACTTCTTTTATCGCCAGCACGTCATCAAGCCGCAGCTGATCGGCCTGATCGGAGCATGGATCTCCGGCGGGATCGAATGGAATATCCCCCATCACCACCGCGCCAGCACGTTCATCCCGGTTCAGTACCGGATCGAGAAGAACCAGGATGGAAGCCAGACCGTCTGGGTCGGTGAGCTGGAAATCCGCCACCGGATGCGCTGGGCCGTCGGCTACACGCTTCATCCCGGCAAGGCGTACCTCGAGGTCTCGCTGCGAATAGTGAACCGCACCCCGGTCGTGAACACGATGCTTTGCTTCGCCAACGTGGCGGTACATACCAACGAAAACTACCAGGTGATCTTCCCGCCGAGTACGCAGTTCGGCACTTTTCACCACAAGCGGGAGTTCACAAAGTGGCCCATCGCGACAGGGGAGTACGCCGGTGCCGATTTCGGCCAAGGCGTCGACGTCTCCTGGTACAAGAACCACGATCGTCCTAACTCGATCTTCGCCTGGAACTACGAGGACGACTTCCTGGCCGGCTACGATCACGGCAAGCAGGCAGGATTGATGAGTGTGGCCGACCACAACATCGTCCCGGGCAAGAAGGTTTGGACCTGGGGAAATGGACCGCGAGGACGCATGTGGGACAAGCTCCTCACCGACGAGGACGGGCCCTACATCGAGCTGATGGTCGGCGCTTACTCGGACAATCAGCCAGACTACAGCTGGCTGCAGCCCTACGAAGTTAAGTCGTTCCAGATGTTCTGGTACCCCTTCCGCGACATAGCCGGAGTCAAGAAAGCGAACCTCGATGCGGCCGTCAATCTCGAAGTCGAGAAAGACCGGACCGCGACTGTGGGTTTCTACACGACGGCAGCGCACGGCAAGGCGAACGTGACCTTGAAAGGCGGCGCGAAGGTTCTTTTGGAAGAGACGATTGCGATAGATCCCTCAAAACCGTACGTCAAGAAGCTTAAGATCCCCGCAGGGATCGACGAGCATGACCTGCTCGCTTCCATTTCGGTGAACGGTCGGGAGCTCGTCTCCTATTCGCCAATCCGCCTCGAAAAGAAGGAGATGCCGGCTCCAGTCACTCCGCCTGCAGCACCCGCCGACATCAAGACGAACGAAGAGCTTTACCTCACCGGCCTGCGTATCGAGCAGTTCCACAATCCGACGCTTGATCCCGAGCCGTACTGGGAGGAGGCCCTGAGGCGAGACCCCGGTGACATCCGCGTCAACACGGCCTTCGGCATAAACCTGCTCAAGAAGGCCCGTTTTGCGGACGCCGAGAAAATGTTTCGAAAGGCGATCGAGCGGCTGACCGACCGGTACACGACGCCGAAGGACATGGAGCCGATCTACTACCTGGGACTAGCCCTGAAGGCCCAGGGAAAGCTCGATGAGGCGTACACGTGGCTCTACAAGTCAACGTGGAGTTTAGGCTGGAAGGCCGCAGGTTATTATTCAGTGGCGGAGATTGCCGCGTCCCGGGGAAATTTCGCGGAGGCGCTGGCCATGGTCGACAAGTCCCTTGAAGCGAACGCCATCAACGTCCGGGCCCTCAATCTGAAGGCGGCAACCCTGCGCCACCTCGGGCGGCCCCAGGAAGCGCTCCCGGTGCTCGAAACCGCCGCCCGTCTCTCCGACCCGCTCGACGTCCGGGTGCTGGCCGAACGGTGGCTCGCCACCCGCACTTCGGAAGATCAAGGTAATCTTTTGGTCCAGATGACTGCTCATCCGAACACACGAATCGAAACCGCGGCCGAGTACCTGAGCGCCGGCCTCTGGCAGGATGGTTTTGACTTGCTGTCCAACCCGACGAACGTCGGCTCTGCTGTGACACCTCCGCCGCCGATGGTCCTCTACTACATGGGCTATTTTGCGAAGAAACTCGGCAAGGACAGCGACGCCACTAAGGCTCTGGATATGGCCGCGCGTCTCTCCCCAGATTATGTCTTTCCGTTTGAGACGGAGGCGATCGAAGTGCTCCGCGCCGCCATGGCCGCCAATCCCAAGGATGCCCGGGCGCCGTACTATCTGGGCAACCTCCTCTATGACTGGCAGCCTGACGAAGCCATTCGACTGTGGGAGCAAGCTGCCGCGCTTGACCCGAATTTCCCGATCGTCCATCGAAATCTCGCGCTAGCCTACTCGCACAGCAAGGACGCAAAAGGCCTCGAAAAAGCAATCACCACTCTGGAGAAGGCCGTCGCCCTTCCCCAAAAACACCCGGTTCACTTTGCAGAATTGGATGAGCTGTACGCCGCGGCGGGCACAGCGGTCGAAAAACGCCTCGGCCTGTTCGAGCAGAACAAGGAAGTGGTGCTCAAGCGCGATGACAGTCTGTCCCGCGCGATCGCCCTGAAGGTGTTCGCGGGTAACTACGACGAGGCAATCCAGTTGATGACCGGTCGCTGGTTCGCCGTCTGGGAAGGGAGTTCGATTACCGTCGCCGACTCTTGGACGGACGCTCACCTCCTCCGAGGACATGCGCGCCGGGCTTCCGGTCAGTTCCGCGACGCGCTGGCTGATTATCAGGCAGCCATGAATGTGCCGGAAAACCTGCCCTACGAGCGAAGGGGCGAGGAGTTCTACCGCGCCGCCGAGCTGAACTACTGGATTGGTGCAGCGCACGAGGCTCTGGGCGATGCCGCCCAGGCGAAGACCGCCTGGGAAAAGGCCGCCTCCGCCGGCCCCGGCCGCAGCCGCCGACAACAAGGAGGAGATGCTTCTCGCCCGCGCCGTTACGCAGACAGCCAGCAGTACTATCAGGCGCTCGCGCTGCAGAAGCTTGGACAAGCCGACAAAGCCACTCCTATCTTCCAGGCCCTGGTGGACTCGGCAACCCAGTCACTGAAGGAAAGGTCCGAAATCGATTTCTTTTCTTCTTTTGGGGAGCAACAATCCCAGCGGCTGCGTCTTGCCCAGAGTCACTACATGGCGGGGCTCGGTTATCTGGGGTTAGGCGACAAGCAGAAGGCAAAACAGGAGATTGCCGAAGCGCTCAAAATCAGCCCCGATCACCTGGCGGCCAAGCAGGCGCTGGCAGCGGTAGACTAGGGGCTTGTCCGTATGAAGAAACTATGTTGCAGCCTGATCCTCTTTGCGATGATAACCACGTTGGCCCTCGCTGCCCCACCCGATTTCTCGGGCAAATGGGTAATCAACAAAGAGAAGAGTGATTTCCGCCTGGGTCCGGATGGCCCCACTCCGGATTTCTCAATGACGATCACGCAGAGCGCGGCGTCAATCGACATCAAGCAGAAGATCTCAACCGAACAGGGCGAGTTTGAGCGTGAGTACAAGCTGATCCCGGACGGCCAGGCCCACGAAACTCCTTGGTTTATGAACCGTCCCGCACAGGTCACCTCGAAGTGGGATGGGAGCGTCCTCGTCCTCGAGGCGGTCCAGGAGACTCAGGAAGGTGACAAGGCGACAACCAAGGATCGCTGGGAGCTCTCCGCCGATGGCAAAACCTTGACGATGACCTCATCAATGCAGAGCCCTATGGGTGAGTGGAACAGCAAGCGAGTCATGGACAAACAATAAGCGGAGAGTGCATCGCATGGTTAAGCGCTTCGAATTTGCAGGCGTCGTCCTCTATTGCTTCCTGGCCGTTAGCGGCTACCCGTTGCTCGCACAGGCGCCGGCGGAGCCGCAAGCACCTAAGCCGGCTTCTCCGCCTGCCCAGAACCAACGCCGGTCTGCAGCCGAGGACCGGCGCCTGATGCTCGAGTTGCTTGGGCTCCCCACTTCCGCCAAGCAACTCCCTACGCCGGCAGAAGACCCCAACCGGCCGAAATTCACAACCCAGAAGCCCGGCAGCCCGACCAACTGGTTCGACGAGGCAGGCAACGTGTACATCCGATCGGGCCTGGGGACCTGGTCGAATTATGACGAAACCAAGGCCAATCCCTACCTGCTTCCCGACCCCCTCAACCTCAAAGACGGTACGCCAGTCACAGACGAGGAAACCTGGTGGACAAAGAGGCGACCGGAGATCCTTAACGATTTCCTAACCGAGATCTACGGGAGAATCCCCGCAAACGCGCCGAAAGTGACTTGGGAACTGATGGGAACGGACACGAACGCGCTGCGCGGGAGAGCGGTCGCGAAGAGCCTCGTCGGCCGGATCGACAACTCCGCCTATCCCGCCGCGGCTCCCTCGATACCGCTGCTCTTGTACATCCCCGCCCGGGCGACCGGTCCGGTCCCGGTCCTTGTTGTGGTGAGTGGCTCGTCCGAACGCCGGTTCCTGCCGGTTCCGCCAAAGATTCTGGCACAGATATTGAGCGTCGGCTGGGGTTGCGCCGCAGTCAATACGAACGAAATCCAACCAGACCACGGGAGCAGACTCACCTCCGGCGTCATCGGCCTCGTCAACCAAGGACAGCCGCGGAAGCCCGACGATTGGGGCGTTCTCGCCGCGTGGTCCTGGGGCCTCAGCCGGGTTTTTGACTACCTGGAGACCGACAACGCCGTGGACTCCAAGCGAATCGGCATCCAGGGACATTCGAGGTGGGGAAAAGCGGCGCTTTTGTCGGCTGCCCTCGACCAGCGCTGGGCGATCGTCTACTCGAGCTGCTCGGGCATCATGGGGGCAAAGCTCGCCCGTCGCAACTGGGGCGAGACGGTCGATAATGCGGTCGGGGCCGCCGAGTACCACTGGATGGCCGGCAATTTCCTGAAGTACGGAGGTCGCTGGAATGAGATGCCGGTGGATGCCCACGAGTTGATCGCCCTGGTCGCACCCCGTCCGGTCTTTATCACCGGTGGGACCCTCGACCAATGGTCCGATCCGCGCGGTCACTTCCTCGCCTGCGTCGCCGCCGCACCGGTCTACCGACTCCTCGGAAAGAATGATTTGGGAACCACCGAGATGCCCGCCCCCGATGTCGCGCTCGACTCGGGCGACATTGCTTTCCGGCTCCACGAGGGTGGACACGACGACAAATTCGACTGGCCCCCGTTCCTGGCGTTTGCCCAGAGGTACTTCACACGGACGAACACCAACTGACGCGGAGGAAATTCAGCGAGTTTGGTCCGTGCAGGTCCGTTTTCGCCCGTGGTAGTCCGCGGTAAAAAACCATGACACCTCGCATAACAGCCTTGGCTGCCGCAATGCTGTGTTTCATCGTCACGTCTGCCCAAGCACTGGGGATCGGTCAGCCGCGTTACGTCACTTCTAAGCCAGAAAAGGGCGCCTTTCGGATAGCTCACGGTGCCGATCTCACCAGCCTCTATGTCGATTCGGCAGACTGGCCGGGAGTGCTGCGAGCCGTAATAAAGAGGTGCAGGAATACTACAAGGCAGGACTTCGAGTCCCGGACGACGTCACCCTGCTCTGGGCAGACGACAACTGGGGCGATATCAGACGGTTGCCGACCGAGGCGGAGCGCAGGCGAAGCGGCGGAGCCGGGATTTACTACCACTTCGACTACGTGGGCGGACCTCGCAACTACAAGTGGGTCAACACAAACCCTATCCCAAAGGTCTGGGAACAGATGACACTGGCCAAAGAGTACGGGGCCGACCGCATCTGGATCGTCAACGTCGGGCATTTCAAAGGCGTTGAATTCCTGACCGAGTACTTCATGCATCTCGGGTGGGACACGCGCCGCTGGACCAACCGGAACATCGACGAGTACACGCGGCTGTGGACCGAGCGCGAGTTCGGCGCCACCTACGCCCGCGACATCGCCGAGATTATCTCGGGCTACACGCGCTACAACGGCCGCCGCAAGCCGGAGTTGCTGGAGCCGACGACTTACAGCCTCACGGACTACCAGGAAGCCGAACGCGTTGTCGACGCCTTCAATTCTCTGGCCGCAAAGGCCGAGCGCATCCATGCGGAGTTGCCCCAGGAGGCGCGCGACGCTTTTTACCAGCTTGTCCTGTTTCCCACGAAAGCCTGCGCCCAGGTCAACGAGCTCTACGTGGCGGCGGGTCGCAATGCCCTGTACGCCCGCCAGGGGCGTGCGACGGCAAACGCGATGGCCGCCAGGGTAGAGACACTTTTCAAGGCGGATTCTGAGTTGATGGACTACTACAACCGGACCTTCGCCGGCGGCAAATGGAACCACTTCATGGACCAGGTTCACATTGGGTACACGATCTGGCAGGACCCGCCCAAAAACGTTATGCCCAAGGTTACCAGGATCGAGCTGCCGGAGGCGGCCACGATGGGAATTGCAGTGGAGGGGTCGGCTGACGCATGGCCGGGCGTCGATGGCGACCCGATGCTTCCGTCATTCGATGTCTTTAACCGCCAGCGCCGATATATCGATGTCTTCAATCGCGGAAAGACACCTTTTCAGTTTGAGGCAACCACCAGTGCACCCTGGATCGTGCTGAGCCAAAGAACAGGGACGGTGCACGATGAGGTGCGGCTATGGGTCAGCGTCGACTGGACGAAGGCACCCGACGAGGAGGCAAGCGGCAGCCTGACCATCGCGCGACCGGGCGATGAGACGGTGACCGTGCAAATCAGCGCCTTGAACCCGTTGCAGTTGCCGCCAATCGGTTTCGCCGGGTTCGTCGAGGCGGAGGGCCACATCTCGATCGAAGCCGAGCATTTCTCCCGGAATGTACACGCCGGGTCGGTGCGCTGGGACCGGATCGACAGCTATGGCCGGACGCTGTCGGCCATGTCGGTGTTTCCTGTCACGGCACCCAGCGCGACTCCTCCCAATGAATCTGCGTGCCTGGAGTACCGTGTTTTTCTCCTCAGGTCGGGGAGCGTCGACGTCAACATCTACGCCGCTCCTTCGTTGAATTTCGACCCCGCTCGAGGCGTTCGGATCGCCGTTTCCTTCGATGACGAAGCCCCTCAGATGGTGGAGGTTCTGAGCAAGGACTTTGACGCTCGCAACGGTAACCGTGAATGGGAACAGTCCGTCAAGGACGCCTGCCGTGTCGTCAAATCCAAACACACGCTGACGGCACGCGGGGAACATACGCTGAAAATCTGGATGGTTGATCCCGCGGTGGTGATCGAGAAGATCGTCGTCGACCTTGGCGGGGTCAAACCGAGCTACCTCGGCCCGCCCGAGAGCCACCGGATGGGCGTGAGGTAAGAAAGAGCACAGAACTGCCCGGGCAGTCCTACCGCGCCTTCAGCACGTAGCTCTCACCCGGGTTCGTCTCAAAGCTCAGCAGCTCACCGTCCAGCTCGCGCCAAGCCGCGCCCGCCCTCGAAGCAGCCACGCGCGCACCGCGACCCCAGGGATTCCGCACCCGGCACTGCCCGCCCTTCCGCGATTGAATCTCGATGTATTCCACCCGACCGCCACGCATCGAAGAACCAACCACAAATCCTCCTCGGGCGAGCAACCGAAACTTGGCTTCCCAATCAGAAGGCCACGCGGGGAAGACTCGGATGACCGGCGGTTGTGCAGGCCCTGCCCCGACGCTTTGGCACAGCGCGTTGTGGAGAGCGTCAGCGGCGCGACCGAGACGCTGGACGCTTGTCGTCTGCGATCCCTCGCGCAAATCCATCCGGTTTGCGAGTACCTCCGATTCCTGGCTGAAGATTTGGTTCGAAAGCAGGTGACGCACGTACTCGGACCGCCCCATCATCGCCGCGGTAACGGCGAGCTTGGAAAGTACCCCGACTCGTGTCGCCGCACCAACCCCATTCGGGAAGTAGCCGTCGAACGTCGTATTCGCAACTTCCCTCGTCGCTGGATCCGGGTTCTCCAGCGTGCAAAGGTCAAAGAACCAGATGGGCATCGTATTCTGGTCAGGCCGCCCGTTTCCGTTACCTCGCACAATCGGGGGCAGTGCCCGGATCCAGTGGGCCGGCGCGTTCGGATCCTTCGCTCCCGCTTCCGGATGACGGCTTGTGGCCAGCGGGGCGAGGTTCTGCAACAGTTCCTGCCAAACCGGCCTCATCTGCGCGTCTACAGCGAGGATCTCGGAGGCGCGAATCGTCGCGGGCAACAACCCCCGCATGGCCGCAATCTCTTCGTCTGGATCGCGGCCTCCCCAGACCGATTCGTTACTGTTGACGTGATGCAGGTGGTACTTGCCGTCCGGGCCTTTCTTCAGGTTCGGGAAGTTCCGGTAGAACTCGACCACACCTTTCATGATCGGGTACGCCCGATCGCGGAGCCAAGCCTGATCCAGCGTGTATTCGTAGCGCTGCCAGAACTGGTAAGCGACCTTTCCTCCCCTGGACAGGATATGGGTCACCGGCCCATACGGCCCGCCGCCTCGCTCCTCCGGCTCCCAGCGTCCATCGACCCACTTCCCTCCACCGTTCCAGTTCCAACGGCTGGAATGGGGCTGCCTGCCGCGCGCGTAGTCCCGAAACTTCGCGCTGACTGCCGTCCAGGGCTTTCGCATCAGATACAGGTCGCGCATCTCCGCGGCTATGTCGTCCGGCAGGGCAGCCAAGCCGTTAAAGGCAAAGGTCTCGGGAAAGAAGATGCCCCTGCTGCCCCACTGTTGCTTTGCAGCGAGCTCACTCGATTGGATCATCCGAGTGTACATGTCGAACACCGGATCAAGCAGTTCCCAGCGGCCGGAGGGGAATAGACCATTGTAGAGACACCCTTGGTTGGCGCCCCAGTACTGTCCGCCCCATTGACGCGTGTCACCGCCGGTGCTCCAGAGCATCCCGTTGAATTTCGCCGGGTACTCGCCCCGGGATGCGGAGGCCATCACGTAAAGGTAGTAGCTGTAATTGCGCTCTATCTCGTCCGCAACACCATCCGCGCTGTGCAGTCGGACAAATGCGCCGGACCAGAAATTGTGCCACCAGGCTTGATTCGAGCTGAGGAGGCGGGCGAATCCGAGCTTCTCGGCGGCTTCCAATTTCTCGAGCGCCTGATCTGCAGTCGAGCTCTTCGCGTCGAAGCTCGCGGCGCTCGCCGCTAAGACCATGAAAGGACCATTGCCAGGTTCGACGATCAGGCTGATCTCGTCGTCACGCGTTTGTGCGACGCGAGCCGCCCGTCCCGCTGTACCAATGACAAGCGCCGTGCCGCAATAGTAGTCGGCCTCTTCGAACAGTTGCGTCAAGACGAGCCGTTGCCCGCGTCTCTCGAGTCTGGAGGTCGCCTTGTGGTTCAACTTCTGGAAACGGGCCGGCCGCAGCATCCGCAGGTTTACCCTGATCGGTTCGGGAAGAGGCCTTTCATCGTCGACCTCGATCGCCAGGACATCGCGCTCATTCCACACGAGCGTTCGGGTCCGGATACCCTTCCCGTTCAGGTTGACCACCCCGTCGTAGCAGGACAGGTGCTGGGACATGCCCTCTTCGGCGAAAATCGGGGATCCGCCTCCGGTAAAGTCAACGTCAACGAACCCGCACCCTCCTGCGTAATCGCTGTGGCGCTCGGGGAAACTGGTGGATCGGCTATCAGCAGCGAAGACGTCCACGCGGTTGACCTGAAGTCGCAAGGCGGTAGGGGTCGTCCACAGGAGGCTGCCGGTTCGGCCGTTGCCCACCGGGAGTCCGGCTTCCGGGCGAGGAACCGGCTTATCGAGCACGATGTCCGCACGCGCGACGAGCGTCTGGTAGTCGATTTCGGAGGGCTCGTCCGCGCCCAGCAGGAGCGGGCCGGAAACTGCCATCGCCAGACACGAAAACGCTGATCCCAGTCGTCTTATGATACTCATGGTGGAATCTCCCGGCGCGAGGCCGACCCGGACAGGCATAGCCCGTAGATCCGACTACCAAGTCGAACATCATCGACCTCCGGAGCACTATACAGCCGGTGGCGAGTGCCACAGAACCGCAAACGGAGCGTTTTCCGCGGAGTGCGCGGATTGTAGCCGTAAGCAACCAAGCTCAGAGCGAGGCGGTGCTTACGGCTACAATCCGCGCACTCCGCAGAAAACGCTCCGTTTGCGGTTCTGTTCCGCCCGGCAACACCGGGGCGCCTCACTCCGGATAGACGGGCAGCAGCGAGACCTATCGCTTCACAAACCGCGCGACAAACCCGCCACCGTTCGGCATTTTGATTGTCAGGCTCTCGCCCGCCCGAACCGCCCTCTGCTCCATTGTGACCGCGTCACTTTTCGCCGGATCGTCCGAGACAAGGGAGGCGTCAAAGCTCCCGTCACCGAGGAAAGACAGCGGCACCTGGATGGTCCGGCCTTCGGCACCACACATGACGGCCAGGTACCAGGTGGATCCGGAACGGCGGGCGAAGATCGACATCTCGCCGATTTCCGAACCGGGCAGCACGATCGTCTCGTCCCAGACGGCCGGAATACCCTTGATCACGTCAACGGCGGGGTTGTCGAGCACCGCCCGTGGATGCGCCGCAAGCGTCAAGAGCGGGCTGTCGAACGTGGCCAGGCTGGCGATCTGGTGGGTCCAGGTCGTATCGCCCCGGCGCGCCCCGAAGTGCATGGTCGTGTAATCGGCCGGGCCCGCGAGATAGCGCGTGAAAGGCAGGATCGTCTCATGGCGCGCCCGTTCCTTCATCGAACTGCTTTCCATTCCGCGTACTGCTTCCCGCACCAGCTCGTTTGGCCAGGTGCGATCGCGACCGGTCGGCTTATTCGCGCCATGGAAGTCGATCACCATCTGGTTTTCGGCCGCTTTCTTCAGCAACTCCTCGTAGAGGTCGATCGTCTCCTTTGCCTCGTGGTCCATGAAATCGATCTTTGCACCCGCCACACCGAGGGCGTGCAGCTTGGTGAAGAACTGTTCCCGGTCCTCGGGTGTGCGCAGACGGTTGCTGTGCCGCCAGAACAAGAGCCTCACTCCCCGCTGCTTCGAGAATTCGACGATTTCACGGATTTGTTCGTCGGTCCACCGGGTCCACAGTCCTTCGAGGATGTGGTATTCGTAGCCCAGCTTCCCAGCCAACTCGGAAAACCCTTTCAAGCCCTCGAAGCCCTCGTCACCGCCGTCGACATAGCGCCAGACCGACCGGCCCGGTTTGACCCATTCGGTATCAATGCCTTGCGGAAAGTAGCGTGGATCCGGCGGCGGGCACAGGTCCGAGACAATCGTGGAGTTGACCAGAGTGTTCAGGTCAGGACCGGCCATCACGACCCGCCAGGGGGTCGTAATCGGGCCGGTGATTGCTGCCGCTCGCCCGAGCCGCTTTGCCTCGTCCCGCCCGTAGCGCAGTTCGTACGGCCAGTTCAGCGGTTGCCGGTGCCCAAGGCCCGTTACAAAGCCCCGCCGTCCATCGGCCTCGAAGGCCATCCCGGAATAGTCGACCAGGTTCGCTTCCGTGATCACCCCGTAGCCGCCGTTGCCGGGGAGCTTAAAAGTGACTGGCGGGCCGGCCCACTGTCCGGGCTTGAGGTCCGAAATATCCTTCCTCTCATAGCCCGACTCGTAATGGCCGCTCAGGTCGTGAAACCAGACGGTCGAGCCGGTGGGCAGGACGAATGTTGAGTACTCGTCCGGCACGCGCCTGGCGCCCGCCTCGCCAGGGATGACGTGGCGGTATGCAACGCCGTCATCCGAGACTCGAAAATCGAGAAGGTAGCCGGTCATGCTCAGGTCGTGAGTGAGAGCGATTCGTACACCGCTGGCCCGGCTTACCGCCTTGCTCTTCATTCCGTGCCATGGATACTCCTCGTTGACCTCGTACCGCTCGGCGTCGACAAACTCCACCCCCTGAGACAAATCGTACCCGTCAAGAATCAGGGCGATCGGCGAAGGATCGAGGACCGCAACTCCTTCTCGCTTCACCTGGAACGTCAACCGCTCGGCATTCGGTAAGACTGTCACGCTGACTTTGCCGTTCGGGCTCTTGACTTCTACCTGCTCCATCTTCACGCGAGTTGACCGGCGACTGGTCGGGCGCTGGCGTTCCTGCTGGCCCGCTGCCCTGCCTGACTTCCAGTCTGATGCTGCCGGAACGAGCTGCACCGCCCGGAGTGTCAGGCCGATCCCCTTCGATGATTCGATTTTTCTCGGTTTCAGTTCCAGGCTGATGGTTGCAGGCCCCTCGACGCGGATCTTGCCGACCGTGGTGTAGACGTCTCTCCACCGCGGATTTCGGTTATTGAGGACCCGCTGCCCGTCCTGAACCTGCGCCTCCAGTTTCTGGCCGGCAACTTCAACCTGCAGGACGTGCCCGCCCTCCCAATCGTCTCCGCCGCGGGGTGCCCGTGCCTCGCAGGTGACCAGACGGACGTCGTACTCGCCGGCGCGGTGCACTCGAAAATCCCACGTGAGAGCGCCGTCGCTAGACACCCAACGATTCGTCACTCCCCGAATGTCCACGGTGAAGCCGTCGCCTGTGGATGGCTGGGTGACCTTCGCGAAGGCTGGCGAGAGCGTGATTTTGCCATCCGGTTGCTGGGTCAGGCCCTTGTCCACCTTCACATCGCCGTCGATATCCAGGGCTATAACCGAGGCGTTTTTGTCCGGCGCATCGGACGGGAGTTGGATGCCTAGCACGTTCAGACCGCCGGCCTCGGTTGTCTGCCTGACAGTCAGCGCCTTCCCTGGGTCGGCCAGCAACCGCGCCGCCAAGACCCGGTTCTGGAGGCCGTAAAGCACCAATTCGCGCTGCGGCCAGTCGATCACGTGAAGGTAGAGCTTGCCTGGTTTGCGGGTAATGGATCCCCACTCGAACTCATATGGGAAAGGACTGGGTTGGGCACCGTAAACCGCCTCCGAGTTGACTTTCATCCAAGCGCCCACTTCGAGCAAGCGGTCGACGCTCGCTTTCGGAATCAGTCCCTCGGAAGTCGGGCCTACATTGAGCAGGTAGTTGCCATTCTTGCTGACGACGTCGACCAGTTGCCGGATCAGGGTTTGAGGCGATTTCCAGTTGTGGTCGTCCCTCTTGAAGCCCCACGTGTCGTTGAGCGTGACCGGGGTTTCCCAGTCGTAGTCGAGGACTTGCACCGGAAGCTGGTTATCGCCCGTGCTTCGGTAGTCGCCCACGTCGTGGCCTACGCGCCCGCTGACCAGGCAGTCCGGCTGGATTGAATGGACCAGGTTGGCCAGCTCGACGCTTTGCTCCTTGGTGATCCTCCGCGGCGTATCGAACCAGATCAGTCCGATCGGTCCATACTGGGTCGTGATTTCCCGAACTTGCGGTTTGACCAATTCATCGAGGTATTTCGGGAAGTTCTTCTTTGACTCGTCGTAGTCCCAGTTGTTTCCGTCACCGTCCGGGTGATGCCAGTCTTGCGTCTGCGAGTAGTAGAAACACAGCCGGATCCCTTCTCGCTGGCAAGCTGCGGCCAGTTCCTTCAACGGGTCGCGCTTGAATGGAGTGCGGTCCACAATGTCGTAGTCCGAGGCTTTGGAGTCGAACATCGCGAACCCATCGTGGTGTTTCGATGTGATCACGATGTACTTCTGACCTGCCGCTTTGGCCAGTTTCACCCATTCGTCGGCATTGAACTTGACCGGGTTGAATTCCGCGGCCAGCTTCTCATATTGAGGCACCGGGATCTTTGCCCGGTTCATGATCCACTCGCCGATGCCGGGAATCGCCTTCCCGCGCCATTCCCCGGCCGGGACGGAATAGACACCCCAGTGGATGAACATCCCGAAACGCGCCTCCCGCCACCACTTCAGCCGCGCCTCCCGCTTGGCGGAGGAATCGGTGAAGGATTGAGGGAAGACCGAAGGGAGGGTGGACATGGACAACAGCACGAGAACAAATGCTCTAAGGATCATGGGCTCTCCTTTTATCACTTTTGGAGCGGGGATTGGGACGTTAAGGAGCGCGGACGTCCCGTCCGCACTGGGTTCGCGGACGTCCCGTCCGCTCGGCGGGCATCCCTGCCCGCCGTTCGTCTTCCAAGCGTCGGTGCGATCGCGCTCGATAAAACGCGGGCAAGATGCCCGCGATCCCAGTGCGGACGAGACGTCCGCGCTCCAACCGGCCTAGAAGCTGATCCGAAGCGCGCCCTGCTGGACGCGGCCGCCGCCGGCGCTGTTGACCTGCCCAAGGGTAGCGCTCGTCTGCTCGCCGGTCGAAGTGTTGAACCGGGCCGACGTGTCCACGCCGTCAAAGCTCGGGTGGTTGAACGCGTTGTACATCTCCCAGCGGAACTGCATCTTCACACGCTCGGTGACACTGATATTCTTGAAGAAGCTCAGCTCCCAGTTGTTGATGCCAGGACCTCGGAAAGCATACCGCCGCCCGGCCGCCCCGCTGCCGATTTCGTTCATCCCGGGCATGCTGAAGACGCTGGTGTCAAAGAACCGGTCCATCGTCCGCTGTTCTTTTGGGAGCTGTGCTTTCCCGTTCATCACGATGCTGTTGCCGTCGCCGCCGCCGGTGTAGTCGACGGAGGTCGTTGTGCTGAAGCCGACCGACGTCGGGGTCCCGCTGACAAAGGCACAAATCCCGGAGAGCTGCCAATCGTCC